>NZ_JBEZJZ010000026.1:0-94883 GCF_040651455.1 Streptomyces sp. NPDC048483 | reverse complement strand
GGTTCTTCAACAACGGTGGCACGGCCGCGTATGTCGTGCGGGTGGGTGGTTCCGGCGTCGATGAGCCCGGGAAGAACCGCCGTCGGCCGCCTCGCCGGACTGCGTCAGTGAGCGCCGCCCTGCGCCTCGAGGCGCTTGTAGGAGGCCTCGATCTCGGCCTCGGCGTCGGCGCGGCCGACCCAGTCGGCGCCCTCGACGGACTTGCCCGGCTCCAGGTCCTTGTAGACCTCGAAGAAGTGCTGGATCTCCAGGCGGTCGAACTCCGAGACGTGGTGGATGTCGCGCAGGTGCTCCACGCGCGGGTCGGACGCGGGCACGCACAGCAGCTTGTCGTCGCCGCCGGCCTCGTCCGTCATCCGGAACATACCGATGGCGCGGCACTTCACCAGGACGCCCGGGAACGTGGGCTCGTCGAGCAGGACGAGCGCGTCCAGCGGGTCGCCGTCCTCGCCCAGCGTGCCCTCGACAAAGCCGTAGTCGGCCGGGTAGACGGTCGAGGTGAACAGGTGGCGGTCCAGTCGGATGCGACCGGTCTCGTGGTCCACCTCGTACTTGTTCCGCGAACCCTTCGGGATCTCGATGCAGACGTCGAACTCCACGGGTGGCTCCTCCATGATCAGCACATACTTCTGGTGATTAAGTGTCCCTCACGCTGGTGTGTGATCGCGAAAGGGGCTGGTCCGAGGTGCCGGAGACCAGGTCGTGGCAGGTCAGATGGGTCGGTTGGGGCCGTTCCGCGGTGCGGGCGGCAGCCGGTGCGGGACGGGCCGCCGCGCAGTTCGTGGCCGATGAATGGTTCTTCGCCCGCCAGTGGTGGCGGAAGACCCCGCGGCAGCGCAAGCAGACATGGCAGCTGACGGCAGGCTCCGCCGTGGCCGGACTCGCGGTCGCGGCCTGGGCCGTGGCCGTGGCCGGTCCCTGGGACTCCGGCCAGCGCACGGCCGAGCGGGCGCTGGCGGCTGCCGAGGACGGCGCAGGCGAGCGTCACGATCCGGCGGCGCGGCCCGCCACGCCCCACGCGCCACCCGTACTGCCGGCCCTGGGCGGCCCCGTGCCCACCGGCCGCGGCGCCGCCCCCGTACCCACCCGCGCCGGCCTGGCGGACGCGCTCGCGCCGCTCCTCAAGGCCCGCGAACTGGGTCCGCTGCGCAGCGCCTCCGTCCTGGACGTCGCCTCCGGGCACGAGGTCTACGGCGTCAAACAGGGCGCACCCACCACCCCCGCCTCCACCGTCAAGCTCGCCACCGCCGTGGCCGCGCTCACCGCCCTCGGCCCCGACCACCGCATCAGCACCAAGGTCGTGGCCGACGGTGCCGGGCGCATCGTCCTGGTGGGCGGCGGCGACCCCACGCTCACCGCCCGCGCCCCCCGGCAGGGCACCGGCGAGCGGCCGGCGAACCTCCGCACCCTGGCCGACGACACCGCCCGCGCCCTCAAGCAGCGCAAGACCACCAAAATCGCGCTCGGCTACGACACCTCGGCCTACACGGGCCCAACCCTGCACCCCATCGGCCCCAACGAGAACCTCGCCCCCGTCACCTCCCTGATGGCCGACGAGGGCCGCCTGGACACCAGCGACCACGGCACCGCTCCCCGCGCAAGCGACCCCGCGGCCGCCGCGGCCCGTACCTTCGCCAAGCTGCTCCACGACCGCGGCATCACCGTCAAGGGCACCCCGAAATCCGCCAGGGCCCCCAAGAAGGCCGACCGCGTCGCCGCCGTCGCCTCCCTCCCCCTCTCCACCCTCGTCGAGCGCATGCTCACCTTCAGCGACAACGACATCGCCGAGGCCCTGGCCCGCCAGACCGCCCTCGCCACCGCCGAACCCGCCGGCTTCGCGGGCGCCGGCAAGGCCGTCCACAAGGTCCTCGCCGCCCGGCACCTCCCCCTGGCCGGCGCCGCCTTCAAGGACGGCAGCGGCCTCAACCGCGACGACAAGGTCTCCGCGGGCCTCCTCTCCCACCTCCTGCTGCACGCCTCCTCGCCCGAGCACCCCACCCTCCGCTCCGTCGTCACGGGCCTGCCCGTGGCCGCCTTCACGGGCACCCTCAGCGGCCGCTACGCCCAGACCGCGGGCGCCGGAGCCGTACGGGCAAAAACCGGTACCCTCACCGGCGTGAACACCCTCGCGGGCACGGTCGTCGACGCCGACGGCAGACTCCTGGTCTTCGCCTTCATGACGAGCGGCACCACCGACCCCCGAGGCGCCCAGAAGGCCCTGGACAGGCTCGCGTCCACGGTGGCCAACTGCGGGTGTCGGTAGCGGTTCGCCTGGACGCCCCACGTTGTCGGCTTTCCCGCCGTGGGGGAGCAACGGCGAAAACCCCATGGCGGGACAGCCGACAACGTGGGGCCAAGGCAAAGCGCAGCGAACCGGTGGGGAGAAACCCCAAGTCGGCTACCCCGAAGCGAAGCGTCCCCGTACGGTGAACCCATGACGAGCATCGGTGGAACCGAGATGGTCGACTGGAACCTCGCGGTGGCAACCGCCACCCGCCTCGTACGACCCGGCCCAGAGGTGAGCCGCGACGAGGCACGGGCGATCGTCGGCGAACTACGAAAGCACGCCAAATCCTCCGAACTGCACGTCCGGGAATTCACGGGCCTGGCACAGCCGGGCCTGGCCGATGGTGAACCGCACGACACCCCGGTCCTGGTGGTGGACCGGCCCGGCTGGATCAGGGCGAACGTTGCCGGGTTCCGCGCCGTACTGAAGCCCCTCCTGGCCAAGATGGAGGACCGCCGCGCCGCGGTCCCCGGCGGCGCGGTGCTCGGCGCGGTCGGCGGCAAGGTGACGGGCGTGGAGCTCGGCATGCTGCTGTCGTTCCTGGCCTCGCGTGTCCTCGGCCAGTACGAGACCTTCGCCCCGGCCTCGCGCGATCTGCCCGCCGCCGCACAGGGCGGCCGCCTCCTCCTGGTGGCGCCCAACATCGTCCACGTGGAGCGCGAGCTCGAGGTGGACCCGCACGACTTCCGCCTGTGGGTGTGCCTCCACGAGGAGACCCACCGCACCCAGTTCACGGCGGTGCCCTGGCTGCGGGACCACATCGAGGGCGAGATCCAGTCGTTCCTCGCCGAGACCGACATCGACCCGGGCACCCTTCTGGAGCGGCTGCGTGAGGCCGCCCAGTCGCTGGCCGGCGCCAAGCCCGAGGGCGAGGAGGGCGACGACGGCAGCCACTCGATCGTCGACCTGGTCCAGACGCCGGCCCAGCGCGAGATCCTCGGCCGGCTCACCGCCGTGATGTCCCTGCTGGAGGGGCACGCCGATTACGTCATGGACGGCGTCGGCCCCGACGTCGTGCCCTCCGTCGCCGAGATCCGCGAGAAGTTCCAGAAGCGCCGGGCCAGCGGCGCGGGCCGGCTCGACCAGGCGCTGCGCAAGCTGCTCGGCCTGGACGCGAAGCTGCGTCAGTACCGCGACGGCGAGCGGTTTGTGCGGGCCGTCGCCGAGGAGGTCGGCATGGACGGTTTCAACCGCATCTGGACGTCGCCCAACACCCTCCCCACCAAGCAGGAGATCGCCAAACCGGCGGACTGGATCGCGCGGGTGCATCGCAAGGCGGACGGAGCCCCGTAAGGGAGCCGTACTGGACACGCGCGCCACGCGGCAGAAGAGCGCCCCTTCAATCACCCGTCTGAGGGACCGTGGTCCATGGATAGGCGTGCAATGCTCGGGGAACCTCCCGCCTCTGTCACCATCTAGGCACTCTGTGTGATGGCGACGGCGTGACGAACACCATGACGCCGCCGCTGTCCGCACCCGAGGCTCCCAGCTGAACGATTGGAAACGGACATGGGTCCCCATCCAGCGGTCGCCGCGATACGCCTGGCGGTCCGCCGCGTACTCCACGACGTACTGAACCACCACCTTGTGCAGGGCCGGCACGACTCCCCGCTCGTGCTCGTCGCCTGCTCGGGCGGCGCCGACTCCATGGCGCTCGCCTCTGCCCTGGCCTTCGAGGCCCCCAAGCTGGGCGTACGGGCCGGGGGCGTCACCGTCGACCACGGCCTTCAGGAAGGCTCCGACCTCCGCGCCGCCGAGGTCGCCCTCCGCCTGCGGGCACTGCGGCTCGATCCCGTAGAGACACTCACCGTCCAGGTGGGCAGAGAGGGCGGGCCGGAGGCCGCTGCCCGTGATGCCCGCTACGCCGCTCTCGACGCCGCGGCGGAACGCCATGGCGCCGCTGCGGTCCTGCTCGGCCACACCCGCGACGACCAGGCGGAAACGGTGCTGCTCGGTCTCGCCCGCGGCTCCGGGACCCGCTCGCTGTCCGGGATGGCCGCAACCAGCGGAACGGACGGCCGCTACCGCCGCCCGTTCCTCGACGTCGACCGCCAGACCGCCCGCAAGGCCTGCCTGATGCAGTCGCTGCCCGTCTGGGACGACCCGCACAACACCGACCCCGCCTACACCCGCTCACGACTGCGTCACGAAGGGCTGCCCGCACTGGAGAAGGCGCTCGGCAAGGGCGTCGTCGAGGCGCTCGCCCGTACCGCCCAGCTCTCCCGGGACGACGCCGATGCCCTGGACGCCTGGGCCAGTGACGCCGAGGCCGCGGTGTTCGACGACGCGGGCACGCTGGACGTCGCCGCGCTCTTCGCGCTGCCCCCCGCGGTACGCCGCCGGGTGCTGCGCCGGGCCGTCATCGCGGCCGGTTCACCGGCCGGTTCGCTCTTCGCCCGCCACATCGAGGAAGTGGACCGGCTGATCACCGCCTGGAGGGGCCAGGGGGCCATCAACCTCCCCGGGCGCGTCGGTGTTCGGCGCCAGGGTGGCAGACTGGTCATCCGGCAGGGCTGAGCCGCAGCACGCTGCCCAGCTTCAGCAGCCGCTTTCATGAGCCGTACGACGGATATCCGACAGATAACCGACGGATTTCCGGCGGATCATGAAACGGCCGGTCAGGAACACCGAACCGAGCGAAAGTGGCACGGGTGGACGACAAGGACATGGGCACCGACCTTCAGTCGGTACTCATCACCAAGGAAGAGATCGACGCGAAGCTGGCGGAGCTGGCCGCGAAGATCGACGCGGAGTACGCGGGCAAGGACCTGCTCATCGTCGGCGTTCTCAAGGGCGCCGTGATGGTGATGGCGGACCTGGCGCGCGCGCTGTCCACCCCCGTCACGATGGACTGGATGGCCGTGTCCTCCTACGGCGCGGGCACCCAGTCCTCCGGCGTGGTCCGCATCCTCAAGGACCTCGACACCGACATCAAGGGCAAGCACGTCCTGATCGTCGAGGACATCATCGACTCCGGCCTGACGCTGTCGTGGCTGCTGTCGAACCTCGGCTCGCGCGAGCCGGCCTCGCTGGAGGTCTGCACGCTGCTGCGCAAGCCGGATGCGGCCAAGGTCGCCATCGATGTGAAGTGGATCGGCTTCGACATCCCCAACGAATTCGTCGTCGGCTATGGCCTCGATTTCGCGGAGAAGTACCGCAATCTGCCGTTCGTCGGTACCCTCGCGCCACACGTCTACGGCGGCTGATGCGGCCCGGCGGGAACCCTTCGGGGCCTCCCGCCGTTGGAGCAGGGAGAACGGAATCCCCGGCTGTATGTTCACTGTCGGCGCAGGCGCCGGGTGACAATGCTGGGGTACCGTCCGAAGGCAGTTCTTTTTCGGGCCAGTAATACACCGTACGCACGACCAGCCCTCCCAGAGGGGCGGGCGTTGTGCCTCACTGTGGCAGGAGGGACGGGGCCTTACACGGCTCCGTATGGATGGACGTGAAGCGATACTTCCGTGGGCCGGTCATGTGGATCGTGCTGGCCGTCCTCGCCGTGGTCGTGTTGATGCAGGTCGTCGGCTCGTCCGGCGGCTACAAGACGGTGGACACCGGTCAGGTCGTCAAGGCGATCGCTGACAACAAGGTGAAGTCCGCCGAGCTGACGACCGGTGACGAGAACAAAATCAAGATTGAGCTGTCGGGCTCCTACAAGATTGAGGGCTCCAACAAGCTCCAGGCGAGCTACATCGGCGACCAGGGCGTCGATGTGGCCAAGAACCTGCAGGCCAAATACCAGACCGGCGGCATCAAGGACGGGTACACCGTCTCCCCGGAGAAGCAGAACCCGTTCGTCGGGATGCTGATTTCGCTGGTCCCCTTCGTCGCCATCGTGATCATCTTCCTGTTCCTGATGAACCAGGCGCAGGGCGGCGGCTCCCGGGTGATGAACTTCGGGAAGTCCAAGGCGAAGCTGATCACCAAGGACACCCCCAAGACGACCTTCTCGGACGTCGCGGGGTCCGATGAAGCGGTCGAGGAACTCCACGAGATCAAGGAGTTCCTCCAGGAGCCGGCGAAGTTCCAGGCCGTCGGCGCCAAGATCCCCAAGGGCGTGCTGCTGTACGGCCCGCCCGGCACCGGCAAGACGCTTCTTGCGCGCGCCGTCGCCGGTGAGGCGGGGGTCCCCTTCTACTCGATCTCCGGTTCCGACTTCGTCGAGATGTTCGTCGGTGTCGGTGCCTCCCGGGTCCGCGACCTGTTCGAGCAGGCCAAGGCGAACGCCCCGGCGATCGTCTTCGTCGACGAGATCGACGCCGTCGGCCGGCACCGCGGTGCGGGTCTCGGCGGTGGCCACGACGAGCGCGAGCAGACCCTCAACCAGCTCCTGGTCGAGATGGACGGCTTCGACGTCAAGGGCGGTGTGATTCTCATCGCCGCCACGAACCGTCCCGACATCCTCGACCCGGCGCTGCTGCGCCCCGGCCGTTTCGACCGGCAGATCGCCGTCGACCGTCCGGACATGCAGGGCCGCCTGGAGATCCTCAAGGTCCACCAGAAGGGCAAGCCGGTCGCGCCGGACGTCGACCTCTCGGCCGTCGCCAAGCGCACCCCCGGCTTCACCGGTGCGGACCTGTCGAACGTCCTCAACGAGGCCGCGCTGCTGACGGCTCGTAGCGACGGGAAGCTGATCAACAACCACTTCCTGGACGAGGCGATCGACCGCGTCGTGGCCGGACCGCAGAAGCGGACCCGGATCATGTCCGAGAAGGAGAAGAAGATCACCGCGTATCACGAGGGCGGACACGCCCTGGTGGCCGCGGCGTCCCCGAACTCCGACCCGGTCCACAAGATCACGATCCTGTCCCGCGGCCGGGCCCTGGGCTACACCATGGTCCTGCCCGACGAGGACAAGTACTCCACCACCCGCAACGAAATGCTCGACCAGCTGGCGTACATGCTGGGCGGGCGCGCGGCGGAGGAGCTGGTCTTCCACGACCCGACCACCGGTGCTGCGAACGACATCGAGAAGGCCACCGCAACGGCCCGCGCGATGGTCACGCAGTACGGCATGACCGAGCGGCTCGGCGCGATCAAGTTCGGCACGGACAACTCCGAGCCGTTCCTGGGCCGTGAGATGGGTCATCAGCGCGACTACTCCGAGGAGGTCGCCGCGCTGGTCGATGAGGAGGTCAAGAGGCTCATCGAGACCGCGCACAACGAGGCGTGGGAGATCCTGGTCGAGAACCGCGACATCCTCGACAACCTCGTGCTGACGCTCCTGGAGAAGGAGACGCTCGGCAAGGAGGAGATCGCCGAGGTCTTCAAGCACGTGGTCAAGCGCCCGGCCCGCCCGGCGTGGACCGGCTCCTCGCGTCGTACCCCCTCCAGCCGCCCGCCGGTGCTCTCCCCCAAGGAGCTCGCCCCGGCCAACGGTTCCGTGCCGACCACCGCCACGGTCTCCACGGAGAAGGTGGAAGCCCCCGAGGAAACCACCCCGGAGAGCTGATCCGGAAGCCCGTACGGGCCCCGGAATGAATGCCGCGCCCCGCAGGTTCTAGCCTGGGGGGCGCGGCATTCCGCGTTTCAGGCGGGCGCCGAGCGGGCGCAGAGAGAACGAGGCACCACATGACGGACCCCGTGACGCTGGACGGCGACGGCACGATCGGCGCATTCGACGAGAAGCGCGCCGAGAACGCCGTGCGCGAACTGCTCATCGCCGTCGGCGAGGACCCGGACCGCGAGGGGCTGCTGGAGACGCCGGCGCGGGTGGCGCGGGCGTACAAGGAGATACTGGCGGGCCTGCGGCAGGCCCCCGAGGACGTCCTGACCACGACGTTCGATCTCGGGCACGACGAGTTGGTCCTGGTCAAGGACATCGAAATCGTCAGCCTGTGCGAGCACCACCTTCTGCCGTTCCACGGCGTGGCGCACGTCGGGTACATCCCGTCCGAGAACGGCAAGATCACCGGCCTGTCCAAGCTGGCCCGCCTGGTCGATGTCTATGCCCGCCGCCCGCAGGTGCAGGAGCGCCTCACCACTCAGGTCGCGGACTCGCTGATGCGGATCCTCGAAGCGCGCGGGGCGATCGTGGTCGTCGAGGCCGAGCACATGTGCATGTCGGTGCGGGGAATCCGCAAGCCCGGCGCCAAGACGACCACCTCGGCGGTGCGGGGCCAGCTGCGCGACGCCTCGACCCGGGCCGAGGCGATGAGCCTGATAATGGCGCGATAGCAGAGCCGTAAGCGCGTAGCCGGCACGGCCGGTCGCGCCCTGCCGGTCGTGCGGCGGTCCGTCAGGGCCTCCGTCAGGGCCTGAGGTGGCCGCCCATCCACTCCAGGGCGGCGGGGATTTCGCGGCGCCAGGTGTTGAAGTTGTGGCCGCCGCTGTCGAGGATGATCGACGAGATGCGGGTGGGCGACTTGGTCTGCTCGATGAACTTCAGGGTGCGCGGATAGTTGCCCTCGCCCTGCTTACTGGTGGTGACCAGCAGGTTCACCGGCGGGGCGGGGCGGTGGCGCTGACGCCACAGGAGGTTGTTCTCGCGTTCCAGCTGGGGGTTGCCCCCGAAGAGGTCGCCGGTCGTGCCGTCGATGGGCGCCCGGTAGGCGCCGGAGAGGGCGACGGCGGTGGAGAAGGCGTCGGGGTGGCGCATGGTCATCTTCAGGGCGCAGTAGCCGCCGGTGGAGTCGCCCATGACGCCCCAGCTCCGGGCCTGGGTGCTGACGCGGTAGTGCTCGGCGATATTGGTGCGCAGATCGCGGGTGAAGAAGGTCTCGGTCTGCGGGCCGCCCGGGACGTCCATGCATTCGGTGTCGCGGGGCGGCGCGACCGTCGGCCGCATCATGACCAGAATGGTCGGCCGCATTTTGTGCCGCTTGAGCAGATCGTGCTGGGTCTGGGGAAAAGCCAGCTTTTTGTACAGCGCCTCGGCGGTGCCGGGGTAGCCCGTGAGCACGAGCGATGCCGGGAACTTCTTTTTCGCGTACTTCTTCTGGAAATACTGCGGCGGCAGATAGACATATGCTGGGCTGCTGATCTTGGACTCCGCGCCGCGGACCAAGACCTTCTCGACCCGGCCGCCCTTCGTTGGCCGGGAGCCGCCGGGGATGCTGATCCGCTGAGCGCCGAGCATCTGGAGCTTGGTGCCGTTCGGACCGGTCTCGTAATTCGTGACCACGCCCGGCTGCTGTTCCTGGCCGAGCAGGTCGGCCCAGGAGGCGTAGAAGCCGAAGGAATTGTTGGCAACGAGGCCAACGGTGGCGAAGAGGGATATCTGGGTGGCCAGCAACAGACCTATACGGCCGAGGACGGAGCGCCAGTTCCCCTTGGACAGACGCGGCCAGAGCCAGATGGTGAGGACGAATAGTGCTACCGCGACAAGGACGGCAATAAGCAGCACTTTCTTGCTGGTGAGGCCCATGTGGTGCTTTCTGCCGGGCGGCCGGTCCAGCCTGGCCGCTGGTGGAACCCCGAGCCCTGAAACGCCGTCATACAGGGCGCAAAAAGTCCAGATGCTGCGACAAGGCTCGCACGTTCTCTCGACCGGGGCGACGGGAAAGTGATGTCTGACAGGCTAGATGGCGAAAAGTCGGAGACGGTTGCGTGGCGTTCGCCACGCTGGCTCCGTGGCCCGCGGCCCGAGAGGGTCCCCGGCTTCGTCGGTACGGCCGGTGTGGTCGTCGGCCTGCTGAACCTGGCGGCCGGTGTTTTTCCGCGGTTCCGGCACAGCAGGATGCATGCCATGGCCGAGGTGCTGCCGGGCGCGGTGAGCCCGCTCGCGGCCGCCGCGTCCATCGTCGTGGGCATCCTGCTGCTTCTGCTGGCCCATGGGCTCAAACGGCGCAAGCGGCGGGCCTGGGGCGCTGCCGTGGCACTGCTTCCGGTGGGGATCGCCGCTCAGCTCGTGTACCGCCACTCCGTTTTCGGAGCGGTGCTCTCGCTGGCGTTGCTGGTGTTCCTGGTGTGGCACCGGCGGGAATTCGCGGCCCTCCCCGACCCGCGCAGCCGCTGGAAGGCCGTCGCCAACTTCGTCGTCCTCGGCGGCGCGAGCTTCGCCATCGGCATGGTGATCGTCAGCTCCCACCCCCACAAGACCGTCGGCTCGCCGACCTTCTGGGAGCGCACCGAGCACGTCCTGTGGGGCCTGTTCGGCTTCGAGGGCCCGATGCGCTACACCAACGACGTCGACTACACCGTCGGCTACTCCCTCGGTGCCCTCGGCCTGCTGACCGTCGCCACCACCGCGTACCTCGCCTTCCGCCCCGAGCACCCCGCCGCCCGCCTCACCGACGACGACGAACAGCGGCTGCGCGAGCTGCTGGCCAAGCACGGCGCCCGCGACTCGCTCGGCTACTTCGCACTGCGCCGCGACAAGGGCGTCGTCTTCTCCCCGACCGGCAAGGCCGCCGTCTGCTACCGGGTGATCTCCGGCGTGATGCTCGCCAGCGGCGACCCGATCGGCGATGTCGAGGCCTGGCCGGGGGCCATCGAGCGCTTCATGGAGGAGGCGCGGGCGCACTCCTGGACCCCCGCCGTCACCGGCTGCAGCGAGACCGGCGGCCAGGTATGGACCCGCGAGACCGGCATGGACGCCCTGGAGCTCGGCGACGAGGCCATCGTGGACGTCGCCGACTTCACCCTCACCGGCCGCGCGATGCGCAACGTCCGCCAGATGGTCAAGCGCATCGAGCGCAACGGCTACGAGACCCGGGTGCGGCGGGTGCGCGACCTGGAGCCCGAGGAGCTGGCCCGTATCCAGGCCGCCGCGAACGCCTGGCGCGACACCGACACCGAGCGCGGCTTCTCCATGGCGCTCGGCCGGATCGACGCGGCCACCGACGGCGACGCGGTGATCGCCACCGCCCACCTGGCCCCCGCCGAGGGCGAGGAGTCGGGCCCGTACGGGGACCTCAAGGCCATGCAGCACTACGTGCCGTGGGGCGACAGCGGGATTTCCCTGGAGCTGATGCGGCGCGACCGCAGCGCCGACCCCGGTATGAACGAGCTGCTGATCGTCGCCACGCTGCAGGCCGCGCCCGACCTGAAGATCAAGCAGGTCTCGCTGAACTTCGCGGTCTTCCGCTCCTCTCTGGAGCGCGGCGAGAAGCTCGGCGCCGGGCCCGTCATCCGTGTCTGGCGCGGCATGCTGATCTTCCTGTCGCGCTGGTACCAGATCGAGTCGCTCTACAAGTTCAACGACAAGTTCCGGCCACGCTGGGAGCCCCGCTTCGTGGTCTTCCGCAACAGCCGCGACATCCCCCGCATCGGCCTGGCGGCGCTCCAGGCCGAGGGCTATCTGGAGCTGGGCCTGCCGCGCTTCCTGCGGCGTACGAAGAACGCCGAGCCGCGGCCGTGCGTCCACACGGCGGAGCGGGTCACGTCTGCGGAGGCGGTCGAGACCGCGGCGTGAGGGGCGGCGCGGGGCCGCCGGCCGGCCGCCCCGCGCTCCTGCCGACGGCCGCAATCGTGCCGGTCGGCACACGCCCTAGGCTGGAGTCATGAGTACCTTGCGTGGCCGGGTGGCCGGACTGCCGGACTGGGACCGCTGCGCGGTGATGGGCGTCGTCAATGTGACGCCCGATTCGTTCTCCGACGGCGGCGAGTGGTTCGACACCGAACTCGCCGTCAAGCACGGCCTCGACCTGGTGGCGCAGGGCGCCGACCTGGTGGACGTCGGCGGCGAGTCGACCCGGCCGGGCGCGGCGCGGGTGGACGAGGCCGAGGAGCTGCGCCGGGTCGTCCCCGTCGTACGGGAACTGGCCGCGGCCGGCGCCGTGGTCTCCGTCGACACCATGCGTGCCTCCGTCGCCGAGCAGGCCGTGGCGGCCGGGGCGCGGCTGGTCAACGATGTCAGCGCGGGCGCCGCCGACCCGGCGATGATCCCGGTGGTGGCCGCCTCCTATGTCCCGTTCGTGGTGATGCACTGGCGCGGCCAGTCCATCGACATGAACAACCGCGCCGTCTACGGGGACGTGGTCCGCGAGGTCGTCGACGAGCTCGGCCAGTCCATGGAGCGCGCGGTGGCCGGCGGCATCGACCCGGACCGGATCGTCATCGACCCGGGCCTGGGCTTCGCCAAGAACGCCGGGCACGACCTTGCCCTGGTCGCCCAGCTGGCCCGGCTGCGGGCGCTGGGCCGGCCGCTCCTGGTGGCCGCTTCGAGGAAACGGTTCCTGGGCAGGGTGCTGGCGGGCGGCGAAGGCGCCGCCCCGCCGCCCGCCAGGGAGCGGGACGCGGCGACGGCCGCGGTGTCGGCGATCGTGGCGCGGGAGGGGGCGTGGGCGGTGCGGGTGCACGAGGTACAGGCGAGCGCGGACGCGGTGCGGGTGGCCCGCGCGGTGGAGGCCGCGGTGGCGGCAGCGGCGAGCGGTACGACGGCGAACGTGACGGGAGCGGTGTGAGCGGGTTGGGCCCACAGACGGACATCGAGCTGGTCGAGCAGGCGAACACGACCCTGTACGAGACCATCGAGCGCGGCGATCACGAGGCGCTGTCCGAGCTGTGGCTCGACGGTCAGGTGAGTGTGGTGCACCCGGGGTGGCCGGTGCTGCGCGGGCGCGGCGAGGTGCTGCGCTCGTACGCGCTGATCATGGCGAACACCGAGTACATCCAGTTCTTCCTGACGGATGTGGAGATCGACGTCGTCGGGGACACCGCCCTGGTGACGTGCACCGAGAACATCCTCAGCGGCGGTCCCGCCGAGGACGACGGCACGGTGGGGCCGCTGATCGGCCAGCTCGTCGTGGCCACGAACGTCTTCAAGCGGACCGAGGACGGCTGGCGGGTGTGGTCGCACCACGGCTCGCCCGTACTGGCGGACCGCGAGGGCGAGGAGGACGGCGACGAGGACGCCGACGGGGACGAGAACGGCCCGGCGAGCGGCGTCTGAGCCGTGCGCCGTACGGCCCGGGGCCCGTCAGCGGGGCGCCTCAGGGCACCCGTTCGAGCCAAGTGCGGTACGGGTAGGGGTGGGGCGTGGGCAGCGGGGTAAGACGTCGCGCGGATGACCTCTCACGGCCCGCCTAGCAGCAGGACGGGGACTTGTCCATAGCCCCCTTGGGCGAGCAGTGTCAGTGCTCGCAGGTAGATTCGACTGTGGGCAGCGCCGCCGGACGCGTTCGGCGGCTGCCCGGAATCCGATGATCAGTGGCGCCGGAGGCGTCAGTGGACCAGTGGGAGTGATTCGCGTGGATCGTGTCGCGCTGCGCGGGCTGAAGGCCCGAGGACACCACGGGGTGTTCCCCCGGGAGCGCGAGGAAGGCCAGACCTTCATCGTCGACCTGGTGCTCGGTCTGGACACCCGCCCCGCCGCGGCATCCGATGATCTCGCGAAGACCGTGCACTACGGCGTTGTGGCCGAGGAGGTGGTGGCCGTCGTGGAGGGCGAGCCCGTCGACCTCATCGAGACGCTCGCGGAGCGGATCTCCGACCAGTGCCTCAAGCACGAGGGGGTCCAGGAGGTGGAGGTGGTGGTGCACAAGCCGGATGCCCCGATCACCGTCCCCTTCGACGACGTGACCATCACCATCACCCGGAGTCGAGTATGAACGTCAGCAGCGACCCGACCGTACAGCCGGTGCCCGCCTCCGTCGTGGAGCAGGTGGATGCCGCCGATGTGACGCTGTCCAATCCCAAACGCGCCGTGATCTCGCTCGGCAGCAACCTCGGCAACCGCCTGGAGACCCTCCAGGGTGCCGTCGATGCGCTGGAGGACACCCCTGGCCTGCGGGTCAAGGCCGTCTCCCCGGTGTACGAGACCGAGCCGTGGGGCGTCGATCCCGCATCCCAGCCGTCGTACTTCAACGCCGTGGTGCTGATCAAGACAACTCTGCCGCCGGACTCCCTCCTGGAGCGCGGGCACGCCATCGAGGAAGCCTTCGAGCGGGTGCGCGACGAGCGCTGGGGCCCGCGCACGATCGACGTCGACATCCTGGCGTACCAGGACGTGGTCTCCGACGACCCGCGGCTGACGCTGCCGCACCCGCGGGCCCATGAGCGCGCGTTCGTGCTGGCTCCGTGGCACGACGTGGACCCCGAGGCGCAGGTCCCCGGGCACGGCGCAGTGGCCGCATTGCTGTCGGAGATCGGGCGCGAGGGCGTCACGCCGCGCGCGGACCTGGAACTGCGGCTGCCCGAGTAGTCGTTAGGGTTGCGGGTCGGCCGCGTACGGCGGCGCTCGCGTCCGCGGGCGCTTGCGTGCGGGGACGATGCGTAGACGACGGTTCCGTATGGCAAGGATGCGTAGGACAGGGCTGCATACGGCACGAGTGGGTGCGGATGCGCAGGGATGCCTACGGAACGGATGAGGCGGCCATGACGGCAGGGATGGCCAGGACGGCGCGAGGGGCGATGGCTCGGTGAAGCAGCTACACATCAAGGTGCTGGTCGGGCTGTTTCTGGCGGCGGGGGTGCTGGCCTGGGGAGGTGCCCGGCTGTGGGACTCGTTCGGCACCCTGCCGGGCGTGCCGGTGGCGGCGCCGATCGTGCTGGCGCTCATCGCCGCCGTGCTTGCCGCCACGGCGTTCTCGACCCGGTCGCGGCTGCGGGCGCAGCGCGAGCGCCGGCCGGACGCCAAGGGCGTGGATCCGCTGATGACCGCCCGCGCGGTGGTTTTCGGGCAGGCCAGTGCCCTGGTGGCGGCGCTGGTCGCCGGGCTCTACGGCGGGGTCGGCGTCTTCCTGCTGGTCTCCGGCATCGAGGTCGCGCCGCGCCGGGACCAGGCCATCTACGCCGGGCTCTCCGTCCTCGCGGGGGCGGCCGTGGTGGCCGCCGCGATGTTCCTGGAGCGGGTCTGCAAGCTGCCCGAGGGCGAGGACGATGACGATCACCGGGGCGCGGAACGGCCGTAGCGGGGCCGTGGCGGGGCCGTAGCGGGGGTGTCGCGGCGGCCGACGGGCTCGATCAGGGCCGTGCGGGCCTGTGGGCCCGAGGTCAGGCCTCGGGGACCGTATCGAGGGTGACCTTGCCGCGCGGGATGTTCGCGGCGTCGGCGGTGGTGGCGCGGCGCAGCGCCGCGTGCAGCCGGGCGGGGGTGAGGACGCCCAGGAAGCGGTCGCCGTCCTGGACGGCGATCCAGCCGGCGTCGTGCTGGAGCATCGCGCCCAGCGCCTGCCGCAGCGGCGCGCCGAGCGGCAGTCGGGCGTCCATCGGGCGGGCGTGCGCGCGGACCGTTGACCCACCGGAGTCCTTCGCCAGCGCGGCGGCCGGGACCCAGCCGTACGGCGACCCGTCGGCGTCCAGGACGACCGCCCAGGGGGCGCCGTCGGCGGACAGCCGGCCGGCGGCGCCGGCCACCGGGTCGTCGAGGTGCACCACCGGGGGCTGTTCGAGGTCGCCGGCTTCCACGGGGGTGACGGAGAGCCGCTTCAGGCCGCGGTCCGCGCCGACGAATTCGGCGGTGTACGGGGTGGCGGGGGCGCCCAGGACCGTCGCGGGGGTGTCGAGCTGCTCGATGCGCCCCGCCCCGTAGACGGCGATCCGGTCGCCGAGCCGGACCGCCTCCTCGATGTCGTGGGTGACGAAGAGGACCGTCTTGTGCAGCGTGGACTGCAGCCGCAGGAACTCGTTCTGGAGGTGCTCGCGGACGACCGGGTCGACCGCGCCGAACGGCTCGTCCATCAGGAGGACGGGCGGGTCGGCGGCGAGCGCGCGGGCCACGCCGACGCGCTGGCGCTGGCCGCCGGAGAGCTGGTCGGGGTAGCGGTCGCCGTACGCCGACGGGTCCAGGCCGACCAGGTCGAGGAGTTCGGCGGCGCGGGCGCGGGCCTCCTTGCGCGGCCGGCCCAGCAGATGCGGGACAGTGGCGGTGTTGTCCAGGACGGTCTTGTGGGGGAAGAGGCCGACCTGCTGGATGACATAGCCGATGCGGCGGCGCAGGGCGACGGGGTCGACGGCGGATATGTCCTCGCCGTCGAGCAGGATGCGGCCGCTGGTGGGCTCGATGAGCCGGTTCACCATCTTCATCGTTGTCGTCTTGCCGCAGCCCGACGGCCCGACGAGCGTGACGAGTTCACCCTCGGCGACCTCGAAGGAGAGGTCGTCGACGGCGGTGGTGCCGTCCGGGTAGCTCTTGGTGACATGCTCGAAGCGGATCATGTTTCCCCCTGGGTGGACGGTCCCATTCTGACCGGTCGGTCGTGAACGCGGTGTTGCGGACGAATGGCGATGCGAAGCGGTGAGCGTCCGGGCCGGGCCGATTGTCAGTGGTGGGGGTTAGGGTCGCAGACAGTCACCGCAAGCAGCAGCGATCGGGGCGGGGGAGGTGACGACGGGTGGGTGGACCGACGGCCACGGCAGCCTTGTCGGCAGGTGAGACGGCGTCCGGTGCGACGGCGTCCGGTGGGACGGCATCGGGCGGGACGGCGGCCCATGCGAGCTGTCTGACGGCGAACGACTGGATCTGCGGGGAGTATGTCCGCACCCGCAGCCAGGAATTGGTGGATGCGACGCTCCAGCACATCGGCATCACGGCGGTCTCCGTGCTCATCGGGCTGCTGATCGCCTTTCCGCTGGCCCTGATCGCCCGGCGTTCGCGGGGCGCGGCGGGGCCGGTGCTGGGCCTGACGACGGTGCTGTACACCGTGCCGTCGCTGGCGATGTTCGCGCTGCTGACGCCGGTCTTCGGGGTCTCGGCCGCGGTGGTGGTCACGGGCCTGGTGCTGTATTCGCTGACGATCCTGGTGCGCAACATCCTCGCCGGCCTGCAGGCGGTGCCGGCCGAGGTGCGGGAGGCCGCCCGCGGGATGGGGTACGGCCCGGCGCGGCTGCTGTTCGAGGTGGAACTCCCGCTCGCACTGCCGGCGTTGGTGGCCGGGCTGCGCATCGCCACGGTCTCGACGGTGGCGATGACCACGATCGGCTCCGTGGTCGGCTACGGCGGCCTGGGCAACCTCATATCCAGCGGTATGGAGGGCTTCTTCAAGGCGGAGGTCCTGACGGCGTCGGTGCTGTGCGTGCTGCTGGCACTGGTGGCCGACGGGCTGCTGATGGGGCTTCAGCGGCTGCTGACGCCCTGGACGCGGGCGCAGAAGCGGGCGCGGGCCGGGGCGCGGCGCGGTGCGCGTGCGGTGAAGGTGGGGGCGGAGTGAGGGGGGCCGGGCGATGGGGGCGGTAGCGGGCGCGTGGCAATGGCTGACGGCGGGTGCCAACTGGGCCGGGGAGAAGGGCGTGTGGCACCGGCTGGGCGAGCATCTGTGGCTCAGCGGGCTGTGCCTGGTCATCGCCTGTCTGATAGCCCTGCCGGTGGCGCTCTGGCTCGGGCATCTGGGCAAGGGCGGGGCGCTGGCGGTCAACCTCTCCAACGTCGGGCGGGCGGTGCCGACGTATGCGGTCCTGGTGCTGCTCACGCTCAGCCCACTGGGCAGCCAGGGGGACTGGCCCACCGTCATCGCGCTGGTGCTGTTCGCGGTGCCGCCGCTGCTGACCAACGCCTATCTGGGCATGCGCGAGGCCGACCGCGATGTGATCGAGGCGGCCCGGGGGATGGGCATGTCGGGGCCGCAGCTCCTGCTGCGGGTCGAGATACCGCTCGCGTATCCGCTGATCATGACGGGCATACGGTCGGCCGCGGTCCAGGTGGTGGCGACGGCGACGCTGGCCGCGCTGGCGGGCGGGGGCGGCCTGGGCCGGATCATCACCGCGGGTTTCGGCAACTACGACACCGCCCAGGTGGTCGCGGGCGCGCTGCTGGTGGCCGTACTGGCGCTGGCCGTCGAGGGGGCGCTCGTACTGGCGGACCGGGCGTGCGATCCGATGCGGGGGCGGCGTCGCGCGGGACGTGGGGGAAGAGGGGGACGTGGCGGATTGCGTACGGACGCGCGTACGGCATCGCGTACGGCGGCGGGGGAGAGGCAGGGTGACGGTGCGGTCGCGGTACGGAAACTCACCTGACGCGGTGTCCGGGCTTTGCGATGCTGCCGCCGTACGGACCGACCCGAGCCGGCGCGAGCGGCCCGGCATGCCGCACCGGACCTCGACCTCATCGCGCCTCACCGATCTCACCCGATCTCATCCGACGTCATCCGAAGGGAGCGCATGGTGAATTCCATGAGCAGCAAGTCGCGCGGGGCACGCACCTCGCTTGTCGCGGGGACCGTGATCGCGCTGGTGGCCGGGCTGGCCGCGTGCCAGGGGCAGAGCCTGGAGGACAAGGGCGGTAAGAAGAGCGGCGGGAAGGGCGAGATCGTCGTCGGCTCGGCCGGTTTCACCGAGTCGAAGGTGCTCGCCGAGATCTATTCCAAGATCCTTAATGACGCCGGATACCGGGCGCGGGTTCAGACGCTGTCCAATCGCGAGCTGTATGAACCGGCCCTGGAGAAGGGCCAGATCGATGTCGTTCCGGAATATGCCTCCACACTTGCCGAATTCCTCAACGCCAAGAAGAACGGCAGCAAGGCGAAGCCGGTGGCCTCGAGCGACATCGGCAAGACCGTGACGGCGCTCAAGAAGCTCGCCGAACCGAACGGTCTCAAGGTGCTGGCGGCGGGCCGGGCCACCGACCAGAACGCCTTCGCGGTCACCAAGGAATTCGCCGCCCGGCACAAGCTGAAGACGCTCTCCGACCTCGGCCGGTCGAAGCAGAAGATCAAACTCGCGTCGGGTGAGGAGTGCGAGACCCGGGTGTTCTGCAAGCCGGGCCTGGAGAAGACGTACGGCATCGACATCACCGGCCTCGACCCCAAGGGCGTCGGCACCCCGCAGGCCAAGCAGGCGGTCAAGGACGGCACCGACCAGCTCGTGCTGACCACCACCACCGATGCCACGCTCGACAACTTCGGACTGGTGCTTCTGCAGGACGACAAGAAGCTCCAGAACGCCGACAATGTGCTGCCGGTGGTGAATGCCAAGAGCGCCGGTGACAAGGAGATCGCGACGCTGCTCGGCAAGCTCACCAGCACGCTCACGACCGAGGACTTGATCAACTTGAACCGCAAGGTTGATGCCGAGCGGCTCAAGCCGTCGGATGTCGCGCAGACATATTTGGAGTCCAAGGGGCTGCTGAAGAAGTAACCGCCGAGAAACGGATTGGCGGGCGGGGCCCCATAGGTCCCGCACGCACGGTAAGTTTCTGGCCATGCCACGAGGACGCCACCGCCATTCACCACCCCTCCACCGGCTGCTTCCTCCGTCCACGGTCGCCGGTGCGTCGATTGCGTGCGCCACCGGCGCGTGGTTTGTCGGCGACGATCTGGTGCAACGGGTACTCGCCGCGGGCGCGGCGGCCGCCGCAATCGGCGGCGCGGTGCTTATGCGCACCTGGGACCGTAAGGCCGGCAAGCGGGTCGCCGAACTCACCCGCGCCAGAGTGCGCGACGAGTGGCGCACCGAGGAGCGGATAGCCGAGCTCGAAACGGATGTCGAGGAGTCCCGCGAGATCCGCACGGCGCTGGACGCCAAATTGCGTGCCAAGCGCGCGGAATTGGCCCGGCTGCGCAGCGAACACGCCGAACTGCTGCGCCGTTATGCCACCGCCGAGACCGAGCGGGCCAGCGCCTTGGAGGGGCGTCGGCTGCTCGCCATCGAGGCGGCGGCTCCGGCGCGGGCCCTGCCGGCGGCCGCCGAGCGCCGCCCGGCGGCTTCCGCGCCCGTCCCCGCCCCCGCCACCTCTCTCCCGTCCGCTCCCGCTGCGCCCGCTGCCCCCGCCCCCGCCATGTACGTCCGGGCGGACCAGGCGTTGCGGCGGCTGGCCCGTAACGCGGCCCGGCAGCGGGACGGCGAGCCCGGCGGAGCGCACGACGACCGCCGGCACGGGGACGGTGAGAGCAGCCAGGGGAAGCCCGGGGCGGCCGCCGCACCGGCACTCCGCCCGGTCCCGGCCGCCGCCGCTGCCGTGCCCCCGCCCCGCCCCGCCGCATCCCGCGCGCTGGGCGGCTTCGACTTCTTCGGCAACGCCGCCTCCGGACAGCCCCGGCAGCTGACCGCCCCGCTGGAGGACGACCTGGCCGACGTCGTCGGCGACGAGGCGGTGGCCGAGCAGTCGGCGCGTGCCCAGGTGCTCCCGGTGGCTCCCGCCGGGACGGCCGACGGCGATACGGGTGAGCGCGCGGCGGCCGGCGGCGAAGCGGCCGACGGTCAAGCGGGTGACGCTACGGCCTCCGGACACACCGGGCCTGACGGTGCGACGACCGGCGGCGTGGGCGAGGTCATCGACCTGACCGCGCACGACGAGACCGAGCAGCTCGACCTCGCCGCACTGCGCACCGCCATCTCGTAGACCGGTCGGGAACCGCTGACGGCACCCGACCGGAATCGGCCCGTCCGCGAAAGCAACTCGACACGAAATGCGACACGAGTGACATTCCTCTTTCCCTGAGCGCGCGCCGAGTGGCACGATGCGGCTCCCTTCACCACCAGTGTGAGAAACCCTGGGGACGGAGCAGCGATGAAGCTTTTCGGGGGTGGCACGGTCCGGCGTGGCGGAATGGGCGCGGCGCTGACCGGGGCCACGGTGGCGCTCGCCGTTGTCCTGTCCGCCGCCCCGGCCCAGGCCGCGAGCGGCCCTTCGGGGATCCGGGCGAAGGGCGCCTACCTCGCGGACAGCGGGAGCGGCCGGCCGCTGTGGGGGAAGGCGGCGGACACCCGGCGGGAGATGGCCAGCGCCACGAAGGTGATGACGGCGGTCGTGGTCCTCGAGACCCGCGGTGTGAACCTGAACAAGCGTGTCACCGTCAAGAAGGCCTACCGCGACTACGTCGCCCGATACGGCGCGAGCACCGCCGATCTGCGCACCGGCGACCAGCTGACGGTGCGCCAGCTGCTGTACGGGCTGCTGCTGCCGTCCGGCTGCGACGCCGGCTACGCGCTCGCCGACACCTTCGGCAGCGGCCGGACGACGGCGCGGCGCACCCAGTCCTTCATCGCCAGGATGAACGCGCGAGCCAGGTCACTGGGGCTGCGCCGCACCCACTACGACTCGTTCGACGGCATTGCGCACGGCCGCAACTACTCCACGCCGCGGGACCTGGTCCGGCTCGCCCGCCACGCGATGCGCCACCGCACCTTCGCCGCCGTCGTGAAGACGCCCCGCACCCGGCAGCGGGCGGCCAACGTCCACCGCACCTACACCTGGTACAGCACCAACCAGCTGCTCGGCTCCTACCGCGGCGCCCTCGGCATCAAGACCGGCACCGGCAGCCGCTCGGGCTACTGCCTGGTCTTCGCGGCCCAGCGCGGCAAGCGGACGGTGGTGGGCGCCCTCCTCAATGACCCGTACCGGTTCCGGGACGCGGCGAGGATGCTCGATTTCGCGTTCCGTACCCGGTGAAGGCCCGCGGTCCCCGCGCGAAAGTTGTCCACAGGGTGTGGACGGCCGTTGGGCTACTTGTCGATGTCCCCGACGACGAAGAACAGCGAGCCGAGGATGGCCACCATGTCCGAGACCAGCGTGCCCGGCAGCAGCTCCGTCAGCGCCTGGATGTTGTTGTACGACGCCGAGCGCAGCTTGAGGCGGTACGGGGTCTTCTCGCCCTTGGAGACGAGGTAGTAGCCGTTGATGCCGAGCGGGTTCTCGGTCCAGGCGTAGGTCGCGCCCTCCGGCGCCTTGAGGACCTTGGGCAGCCGCTGGTTGATCGGGCCCGGCGGCAGCTCCGCGATCCGGTCCAGGCAGGCGTCCGCGAGAGCGAGCGAGTTGTGGCTCTGTTCCAGCAGGCACTCGAAGCGGGCCAGGCAGTCGCCCTCCTGGCGGGTGACGACCTTGAGGGTCGAGCCGAGGTCCCCGTAGGCGAGGTACGGCTCGTCGCGGCGCAGGTCGAAGTCGACGCCGGAGGCGCGGGCGATCGGTCCGGAGACGCCGTACGCATGCACCGTCTCGGGCGTGAGCCGGCCGATGCCGCGGGTGCGGCCGCGGAAGATCTCGTTGCCCAGGACCAGGTTGTCGAAGACGTCCATACGGGAGCGGACGTCGGCGACGGCGTGCCGGGCGCGGCCGAGCCAGCCGGCCGGCAGGTCCTCCTTGAGGCCGCCGACGCGGTTGAACATGTAGTGCATCCGGCCGCCGGAGACCTCCTCCATGACGTTCTGGAGCTCCTCGCGCTCGCGGAACGCGTGGAAGACGGGCGTGATGCCGCCCAGCTCCAGCGGATAGGACCCGAGGAACATCAGATGGTTCAGGACGCGGTTCAGCTCGGCCAGGAGCGTACGGGTCCACACGGCGCGCTCGGGGACCTCCATGCCCAGCATCCGCTCGACGGCCATCACGACGCCGAGCTCGTTGGAGAACGCCGACAGCCAGTCGTGGCGGTTGGCGAGCATGATGATCTGGCGGTAGTCGCGCGCCTCGAAGAGCTTCTCGGCGCCGCGGTGCATATAGCCGATCACCGGCTCGGCGTGCTGGATGCGCTCGCCGTCCAGCACCAGGCGCAGCCGCAGCACGCCGTGCGTGGAGGGGTGCTGCGGGCCGATGTTCAGCACCATGTCGGTGCTCTCCGCCGCGCCGCCGATGCCGACCGTCGTCTCCGTCATGGGGACAGTCTCGCAGGAGGCCGTCCCGGGGGGCGTCCTGGCCCTCGGCCGTCCCACCCCTTGACCTTATTCGTCCCACTCTTCGAGCAGCCCCGTGCACGCCGCACCCACCGGCTCCAGGAGCCAGCCGAAGGCGCCCAGGCCCGCCGGGTCGGTCAGCTCGGCGGCCGCGCCGGCCGCGCCGAGGGCCCGTACGTATGCGGCGGGGTCGGTGGTGGCCAGGGTGAGCGGGGGACGGCGGCCGTCCACGCCGAGAGCGTGCAGCGCCGCGCGCTGGGTCAGCCGCCGCGCCGCCGGCTCCGCGCACGCGTCCAGCGCCACATGCGCCGTGATGTCACAGCTGCCGTCCGGTACGGGCCGCACCTCCCGCCCGTCCCGGAACCCGGTGAGCGTCCCGAACGGCGGCCGGTCCGCCCGCCGGTGCGCGTAGTCGGCGGCGACCGCGAGCCCGCCCCGCAGCGTACGGACGGCCCGCGCCCAGGCGGCGTCCCGCGGCCGGCCGATCTCCGCCCGCAGCCCGGGGGACCCGGCCGCCTCCCACCACCGCGCCAGCCACTCCGCGTCCGCCCCGGCCACCGGCTCGCCCAGCCGCTCCGTGCCGTCGGCCCGGACGAGAACCCGCCGCGGCACCCCGTCCTCGTCCGCCTCGACGACATCGAGCGGCACATTGTCCAGCCACTCGTTCGCGAACAGCAGCCCGGTGAGCGAGCCCTCCGCGGGCAGCCCGGCGCGCCACTCGATGCGCGGATCGAGGGCCTCGGGGCGGGCGGCGAGCTCCACGGCGTACGGACGAACCCGCGCGCCCACCGCATCCGGCAGCGCGCCCAGCACCCCCGTCAGCAGCTCGCCGCGCCCCGCGCCCACATCGACCAGCGCCAGCTCCCGCGGATGGCCCAGCGCGGCGTCGACCCGGCACAGGAGGGTGGCGACGGCGCCCGCGTACAGGGGGGAGGCGTGGACGGAGGTGCGGAAGTGGCCGGCCGGGCCGGGGCCGCCGGGGCGGGTGTAGAAGCCGTCCGGGCCGTACAGCGCCCGCTCCATCGCATCCCGCCAGCCCAGCCACTCGTTCGTCACCCGCCCCACGGTACGGGCGGCCGGCCCGGCCTTCGGCCGGACGACGGGACTTCGGACTTACTCGTCTGGACCCCGGGGTCGGCTCCGGACCCGCCCACAAGGCTGAGGCGATGGCGCATGCGGTCTCCACCTTGGGGAGTACGCGCAGCGCACAGGATCGCTCCTCCGGTTGACCCATACACCTATACGCTCTGCCTACGCTGGGTTACGTGCAGCGCCTCTACGACTTTCTCCGCAGACACCCGACAGGAGTGGACACCTTCTGGGCCGTCCTCCTGTTCGGGTTCAGCTGCCTGTGGATCGCGGCCTTCGACGGCGCCAAGCTGATCATTGCCGCGGTCTTCACGGTCGGCCTCTGCCTCGTCGTGGCGCTGCGCCGCAAGGCCCCCGTGAACATGCTGCTGCTGACGGCGGCCATCGGCGTCGGCCAGCTGATTTTCGCCATCGAGCCCTATGCGGGTGATTTCGCGATGTTCGTGATCACCTACACCGTCGCGTCCGGCCCCGTCCGCTGGGCCTCCCGCTGCGCCCTCGCCGGCGCACTCCTGGGGCCCGCGCTCTCCGCATGGCGCTATGCGGACGAGCCCGCCACCCGGCCGGTATGGCAATCGCTGTTCTTCATGGCACTGCTCACCGTGCCCTTCGTCCTCGCCTGGGTGCTCGGCGACTCCATGCGCACCCGCCGCGCCTACTGGGCGCAACTGGAGGAGAAGGCCGCCCGGCTGGAGAAGGAGCGCGAGGCACAGTCCCGGATCGCGGTCGCCGCCGAGCGCGCCCGGATCGCCCGCGAGCTGCACGACGTCGTCGCGCACAACGTCTCCGTGATGGTCGTCCAGGCGGACGGTGCCGCGTATGTCCTCGACGCCGCGCCCGACCAGACCCGGCAGGCGCTGGAGACGATCTCCGGCACGGGCCGCCAGGCGCTGGCCGAAATGCGCCGGCTGCTGGGCGTGCTCCGCAGCGGCGAACAGCCCGAGGGCGGCGAATACGTCCCGCAGCCGGGCGTCGACCAGCTCGCCGACCTCATCGACCAGGTCCGGGGCGCCGGACTGCCCGTCGACTTCCGGGTGGAGGGCGAGCCCCGCCCCCTGCCCAGCAGCGTCGAGCTGACCGCGTACCGCATCGTCCAGGAAGCGCTCACCAACACGCGCAAGCACGGCGGCCCGGACGTCGGCGCGACCGTCCGCCTCGCCTACAGGGACAGCGACCTCGATCTGCTCGTCGAGGACGACGGACGGGGCGCGCAGCACGAGCTCTACGAGGAGGGCGGGGCGGACGGCCTCGGCCACGGCCTGATCGGCATGCGCGAACGGGTCGGCATGGTCGGCGGCAGCCTGAATGCGGGGCCGCGGCCAGGAGGCGGCTTCCGGATCAGCGCCGTGCTGCCGCTGAAGCCGGAGCGGTGAGGGCCGCCCCGGGCCGTCCTTCTGCCGCTCCCGTCCGACGGCCTGTCCGTCCGCTGCTCCTGCCGCTTCGCCGCTCCCGTCCGTCCACCCGGCCCGCTCCGTACCCTGGAGCCCCACCGTTGAAGGGATCCCCCCTGCCATGACCATCCGTGTGATGCTCGTCGATGACCAGGCGCTGCTGCGCACCGGCTTCCGGATGGTGCTGGCCGCACAGCCCGACATGGAGGTCGTCGCGGAGGCGGGTGACGGGGTGCAGGCCCTGGAGGTGCTGCGCACCGCCCAGGTCGACGTGATCCTCATGGATGTACGGATGCCGCATCTGGACGGCGTGGAGACCACCCGCCGGATCTGCGAGGGCGGCCAGAAGGACGGCGCGCCCAAGGTCCTCATCCTGACCACCTTCGACCTCGACGAATACGCCTTCTCCGCGCTGAAGGCGGGGGCCAGCGGCTTCATGCTCAAGGACGTGCCGCCCGGCGAACTGCTCGCCGCGATCCGGGCGGTTCAGAGCGGGGACGCGGTCGTCGCGCCGTCCACCACCCGCCGCCTGCTGGACCGCTTCACGCCGATGCTGCCCGCCACCTCCGCGGCGCCCGGGCGGCCCGAGCTGGAACGGCTGACGGACCGTGAGCGGGAGGTGCTGCTGCTGGTGGCCCAGGGCCTGTCGAACGGCGAGATCGCGGCGAAGCTGGTGCTGTCGGAGGCCACGGTCAAGACGCATGTGGGCCGCATCCTGACGAAGCTGAGCCTGCGCGACCGGGTGCAGGCGGTGGTGCTCGCGTACGAGACGGGGCTGGTGCGGGCCGGGGGCGGGGCGGGGGCGTAGGGGAGCCGCCGCCGCGCACCGCCTGGCGTGCTCACCGCAGCACACCCTCGAGGAAGTCACTGCCCAGCCGGGCCACGACCTGGAGGTCCAGCTGGTGCAGCACATAGCGCCCACGGCGCCGCGTCTGGACCAGCCCGGCCTTCTTCAGCGTCGTGACATGGCGCGACACCTCCGGCGGGGTGATGCCGTACGCGGTCGCCAGCTCCCCCGTCGTATGCGGCCCCCGCGACAGCGTGCGGCACAGCTTCATCCGCATCGGGTGCCCCAGCGCCTCCAGCCGCTGCTGGACGAGTTCCAGCGCGGCCGGCGCCGGCAGCTCCGGGCCGGCGACCGGGTACTGGATCACCGGACGCCAGCCCGGCGCATGGCTGACCAGCAGATGCGGCCAGCCGAACGACGTCGGCAGGAACGTGACGCCGGGGTCCGCGGCGTCCGCATACGCCGTCGTGCGGCCCCCGGCCAGCTTGTCGACCACGATGCGGACGCCGCCGGTGCCGTCCCGCGCCTCCTCCAGGGACAGCGCCGCCGATGTCGCGGGCAGCGTCTCGGCCAGGCCCTTGTGGCGCAGCAGCTCGGTCTTGTGCCGGGCGTCCGCCGCCAGTTGGATGCCCACCCGCCGCCAGATGTCCCCGAAGAATGCCTCCTCGCAGTCTTCGAAGAGGCGCCGCAGCCACACCCGCAGGCCGTCGGGATCGGTGAGCATCCGGTCGGTGAAGGCCGCCTGCCGAGGGCCGCGCGCGGCGGCCATGTCCCGTACGCGTGCCCGCTCGTCCGCGTTGACGAGGGGCGACGGTGTGGGGTGGGTGTACGTCGCCGAGCAGGAGATCTCGAACGCGGCGGCCACGAACCGCTCGTCGTCGATCCTGTCCAGGTCGTCCAGCTCCTCGGCCAGCGTCGCACGGGGACGGGCCGGCTGCAGGATGTCGGAGCGGGCGGAGCGCCACAGGAAATCCGCCTCGCACAGCCGGTCGGCGAGGTCGGTCTTCAGCGCCGCGTTGGTGGCGGTGACCCAGCCGTGCAGCCCGGGGTGGTGCCCCGGCTCGGACAGCGCATGCAGCGCGGCACTCAGCTCCGCCAGGGGCGAGGGGGAGAAGACGATGCGCTCCGGCGGCAGCCCGGTGATGTCGATGACGTTGGCCATGCACCCATCATGCGCGAGCCCGCGACCTGCACGGCCGTCGTTTGACGGCTCCCGTCAATCGACGCGCCACGGCCCCTGCGCCGGCTCCACAGTGATCCACATGAACGCCAGCCAGCAGCACATGCTCGACGCCTACCGCGCCGCCCAGCGGGGCGAAGCAGCCCCCGTCACGCCGGGCGCCCGGACCGTCCGTACGGCCCACGAAATCCAGCAGTGGCGCCGCTTTCAGACCGTCGTCACAGCGCCGACCAACCGACTTCCGGGTCGCCTGGGACGCGCCGTACGCCGGACGGCGGCGGCCCTGGGCCTCGTCCGGGAGCCGCACGCCCGGTGCCGCTAGCGGTCAGGGGGCGGGAAACTCCCCGCCCTTGATTGCGGTGACGAAGGAGGACCAGTCGGCGGTGGGGAAGACGAGCGTGGGGCCGTGTGGGTCCTTGCTGTCACGTACGGGGACGAGGCCGGGGGTACCGGGGGCCACCTCGATGCAGTCGCCGCCGTTGTCGCCGCTGTAGCTGCTCTTCATCCAGGTGAGCGCCACCTCGATGCAGTTGCCGCCGTCGCGGTCGCTGTAGCTGCTCTTGGTCCATATCGCGGAGCCGAACTCGTGGCTGCCCATAAGGCCCGTAACCTTCCATCACCTCGGAGATCAGAGCGGCGGATTCCGGAGCCGACAGAGCGTCCGCCCTGAGCACATCATAGGTGCGGCTATGACGGGCGTAGACGGCCGGATCGTCGTTGAAATGGCCACGGTCCAGGGATTCCGAGTAAACCCACTCCTCTCCCTCCGGCAGCGTGATCAGCGACATGGAGGTGTTGGGGCGGACGGGTTCGGCAAGGTCGGCCGGGGCGACCTGGACGCGGATGTTGGAACGCTGCCCCACAGACAGCAAGCGCGCGCATTGATCGCGCATAGTCGCCGCGCTGCCCACCACGTTGCGTAGGCAGCTCTCATCCAAGACGACGACGTACAGGGGGCCGTCCCCGGCGAGGAACCGCTGCTGTCGGCTCAGACGGGCTCGGACGCGTTCGTTGACCTCTCCGCTGCTTGCGAGACGGCGGGAGAACAGCGCTGTTGCGTAGTCCTCCGTCTGCAAGAGACCAGGCATCACGTGAATCTGGTATGCGCGCAGAGCAACGAGCTCGGCGTCCATCTGCGCGCGCCGCTCGAACCAGTCCGGATGCTCGACCTCGGGGTACCAGTCGATGCGGGCCCATAGGTGGAGCAACACCCCACCCGTGTCGAGGAGTTCGTCGCACTTCTTGGCGAAGGTGTCCTGGGGGACGCGGGTGCCCGCCTCGACGCGCGCCACGTGGGAGCGGTCGCACGGGATCTCGCGCGCCAGTCCCGCCTGCGTTATGGCCGCTGCCTCGCGGAAGTGCTTCAGCACCTCGCCGAACACGGCGGCCGTGGTGGCCGCCGTTCCCCCGGTGGCGTTGCGTCGTTTCACGGCATCCCCCTTCGTGACAGTTGGCAAATGTCACGCGCTCAGCGTTGTGACCGACCATCTCACTGAGCAACGATGAACACACCCAGAGTAAGGGGCCGTTCGGTCGAATACGGCCTGTTTTGGGATGCCCGAACGAGAGCACGGGCCACGCACAAAACCCCCGCGACGTTGGCAGACGTCCGGGGGCGTGGCCATCAACCCAGAGTGGAGATTGACAACGTGCGCCACGTTATCCGGCTCTTCGAGTCGCTGCTGCATCTTTGGCTCCCTGCGACGGGGCGTCATCGGCCTGCCTGCGTGCCGCCCGCCGCGAGGTGCGCGGACGTGCCGAGGGCGGCGCGGCGCCGCGGACCCGTACCGCACACCGAGCTGCTGCGGGGCGAAGACTCTCCCCTCGTGCGCCCGTACGTCCCCGCGGTTCGCGACCTTGAGGTGGCGGGCTGATGGGGCGGATGGACTGCGCCGTTCACCTGCAGGAACCGGCGCGGGAGCCCGAGCCGGTTGCCGGGTGTGATGTGTGCGGGGCCCTGGACCGGCAGCGCTTGGGGGCGTACGCCGTCGGGGACAAGTCGAGGGCGGCCGACTGCAGCGTCGAGATCCGGCGCCATCCTCATCACGACACGGCGGGGAAGCGGTGAGGGGCGGTCGGTGGTCGGCGGAGTGGTGGCGTCGGCGTGCCCAACTCGGTCGGCCCTCACGGGTGTCCTTGCGTAACCGGCGGCAGCTGCGGCGGGAGTTGCATGCGCTGACCGTCGATCCCGTGTTTGCCGCGGAGTTCCTTGAGCGGCTGCGACACTGCATCGCCCGGCAACACGAAGAGGCCCTGTTGGTGGCGATCTTCGGACTGGAGGGACGGGCCGGACGGCCGGCCGGGGCGACCAACGGCGCTGCGCCGGTCACCACTTCGCCTGGCGCGCGAGCCCTTGGGCCATGACGGCCATCTGGCGAAGACAGCCGGCCGCAGCCCGCTACGGCTCATCCGCCCAGGGCTGCCACCCGCCCCGCGAACTCCGCGACGGCCGCCCGTACGTCCCCAGCCGTCCACTCCATGGCCGACGACCCGACCGTCACCTCCGTCATCGACACACCAGGAGGTCCGGCGGCATCCGGTGTGAACCACTGCCGGAACACCATCGTTCGGGTCTCCTCCGCCAGTTGTGCCCCGGCCTCGTTCAGGACCTCCGGAGGGTGGGGGAGCCACACCTGGAACTGATGGGTGTGCGGGACCGCCGGATGCACCCGGAACCAGGGCACGCCCGCCTCGGCCAAGCCGTCGCCGAGCGCTCGGGCGACGACCTTCGCGTGGGCCACGTACTCCGGCAGCCGAGGCAATTCCCGGTCCAGCCCGGCGAGGGCGGCGAGCGCGGCCGGCCACTGCTGGAACAGCTGGCCTCCGTAGCGGTGCCGCCAGGCGCGGGCCTCCTCGACGAAGTCCTCCGGGCCCGCAAGGGCGGCGCCCGATATGCCGCCCAGCGACTTGTAGAACGAGACATAGACGCTGTCCGCGAGGGCCGCTATCTCCGGAAGGGAACGGCCGAAGTGCGGGCCGCACTCCCACAGCCGCGCGCCGTCGAAGTGGATCACCGCATCGCGGTCCCGCGCGGCCGCAACGGTGGCCGTCAGGTCCGCCCACTCCGGGAGGACGAACCCCGCCTCCCGCAGGGGCAGTTCGAGGGAAAGGGTGCCGAACGGCTCCTGCAGGTCGTATATCTCCTCGGCCGTTGGCAGGCGTGGCGCGCGTGTCGGATGCACCGTGCGCAGCCCGCTGACCACCGCATACGCGTCGCGCTCGTGCACCTCCAGGTGCGCGAGGGGGTGGCCGGCGACCGTGGTGCTGCCCGTGCGTCCTGCCCAGCAGCGGAGCGCGACCTGCTGTGCCATGGTGCCGGTCGGGAAGAAGGCGGCGGCCTCGGTTCCCAGGGCTTCGGCGGTGCGCCGCTCCAGCTCGCCCACGATGCCGTTGTCGTTGCCGTAGATGTCGATCCAGTCGTCCAGGTCGTACGCGGCGGGGGCGTCGGTCACCAGCCGGTCCAGCCGCTCGCGGACCGTCACGCCCGTCGCGCCGTCCGAGAGCACCCGCTTCGAGCGGCGGTACGCCGCGAGCAGCCGCGCCCGACCGACGGTGCCACCGGCCCCGGCGCCTGTCCCCGCCGCGCCGCCGCCCGCCGCGCCGCCCTCCGTCCCCGGCTTCCGTGCGTCCTGCTCCACGGCCCCCACCTGCCCTTCCGTCCGTTCGCGGTCCGATTGCGGCCCGTTCGCGCCGTCGCCATGAGCATGGACCAGCCCCGCACCGACCCGCGACCCCTGTGGATAAAGTTGTGGATAACTCGCGGGAGGTGTGCGCGGCGGTGCCTGGGCGGTGTGCGGAACGGCCCCGTCTCACCCTCCGTACAGCCCTCAAGACCGCCGGAAACACTCGCGTAGCATGGCGAGGAATCGTCCGGTACCCCCCGCGGACTGGAACGGAAGGCCATCGCCGCGTGAACGCAATCCCACCCTCCCCCAAGTTCTCGGCTCCGCTCGAACAGGGGGCACCCCCATCGCCCCAGGACCGCCCCGCCCGGCTCACCGTCGGAGTCGTCGGCGCGGGCCGTGTCGGGCCCGCCCTTGCCGCATCGTTGCAGCTCGCAGGGCATCGCCCGGTTGCCGTATCGGGCGTCTCCGATGCCTCCGTACGACGTGCCGCGGAGCTGCTCCCGGATGTCCCCCTGGTCACCCCGGCCGAGGTGCTCGCCCGTGCCGACCTCGTGCTGCTGACCGTCCCCGACGACGCGCTCGCCGACCTGGTCCGCGGCCTGGCGGAGACCGGTGCCGTACGGCCGGGCCAGCTGCTGGTGCACACCTCCGGGCGGTACGGAACGGCCGTGCTCGAACCGGCGACCCGGGCCGGCGCCCTGCCGCTCGCGCTGCATCCCGCGATGACCTTCACCGGCACCCCCGTCGACGTGCAGCGGCTGGCCGGCTGCTCGTTCGGGGTGACCTCGCCCGACGAGCTGCGCATGGCCGCCGAGGCGCTGGTCATCGAGATGGGCGGGGAGCCCGAGTGGATCGCGGAATCGGCTCGTCCGCTCTACCACGCCGCGCTCGCCATGGGAGCGAACTACCTGGTCACGCTGGTTGCGCAGGCGATGGAGCTGCTGCAGGCAGCGGGTGTCGGAGCCCCGGACCGGATGCTCGGCCCGCTGCTCGGCGCCGCCCTGGACAACGCGCTGCGGTCCGGTGACGCCGCCCTGACCGGACCGGTCGCGCGCGGGGACGCGGGCACCGTCGCCGCCCATGTCGCGGAGCTGCGCCGACATGCTCCCGGGGCCGTCGCCGGATACCTCGCGATGGCCCGTATGACCGCGGACCGGGCGCTCGCGCACGGCCTGCTGAAGCCGGAACTGGCCGAGGATCTGCTCGGCGTGCTCGCCGGGCCCGCCCCCGACGCGTCCGACCGCCCCGACCCCACCGGCCAGGCCGCCCACGACACCGCCGAGCCGGACGACGACCACGGCTCGACCGGCACGGACACCCGCGAGACCGACGACACCCACGAGATCGACGAGACCGACGACACCCCTGGCCCCGCCGACGGCCACCACGACGGCGACGGCCCCACCGGAGGCGACCGATGACCACCCCGCCCCCGCCCGCCTCCCTCCGCCTCGTCCACACCGCCGCCGCCCTCCGCGAGCTTCCCCGCGGCACCGGCCCCCGCGCCGTCGTCATGACCATGGGCGCCCTGCACGAGGGCCACGCCACCCTGATCCGGGCCGCCCGCGCGCGGGCCGGAGCGCAGGGGCAGGTGGTGGTCACCGTCTTCGTCAATCCGCTGCAGTTCGGCGCCGGCGAGGACCTGGACCGCTACCCGCGCACCCTGGACGCGGATGTGGCACTGGCCGCCGAGGCGGGCGCGGACGCGGTGTTCGCGCCGTCGGCCGAGGAGGTCTATCCGGGCGGTGAGCCGCAGATCCGGATCGCCGCGGGGCCGATGGGCACCCTCCTGGAGGGCGCCAGCCGTCCCGGCCACTTCGACGGTGTGCTGACCGTCGTCGCCAAGCTGCTGCACCTGACGGCGCCCGACATCGCGTTCTTCGGGCAGAAGGACGCCCAGCAGCTCGCGGTGATCACGCGGATGTCCGCCGATCTGAACTTCCCCGTCGAGATCGTGGGCGTGCCCACGGTCCGCGAGGACGACGGCCTCGCCCTCTCCAGCCGCAACCGCTACCTCTCCGCCGCCGACCGCCGCACCGCGCTCGCGCTCTCCGCCGCGCTGTTCGCGGCCCGCGACCGGCTCGCGGCCGAGGAGGCGCTGCGCGCCCGCGCCGCCTGTGCCGGCCATCCCGTGCAGGACCGGGCCACGGCGCTGGCCGCCCTCGGCGAGGACCGGGCCGCCGCCGACGCGCACGCCGTCGCCTACGCCGCCGCCGGCCCGCCGCACGGCCCCTCCGTGGCCCGCGCCGCGGCCCAGGCGGTCCTGGCGGACGCGGCCCAACTCGACCCGCCGCTCGCACTGGACTACCTGGCGCTGGTCGACCCGTCCGACTTCACCGACGTCCCGGACGCCTACGAGGGCGAGGCGGTCCTGGCCGTCGCCGCCAAGGTCGGCACCACACGCCTCATCGACAACATCCGCCTGGTGTTCGGCCCGGCCGCCCCCCACGACGCCACCCCCGCGCCGCACCCCGCGGCCGCCACCGGGACCGGCGTCGACGGCCCCGCAGAGCCCGCCCCCGCACGTTCCACCACCACTCCCCAAGGCCCCCTCGGAGCGCCCCGATGACCGCCACAGGAACCGGCCCCGGCCACGCGATAGCCCCCGGCACCGCCGCAGCCCCCGGCATACGCCTGACCGCCCCCGCCCCCGGCTGGTCCATCGAGGCGGACGTCGTCGTGGTGGGCTCCGGGGTCGCCGGCCTGACCGCGGCCCTGCGCTGCGCCGCCGCCGGGCGCCGTACGGTCGTGGTCACCAAGGCCCGCCTCGACGACGGCTCCACCCGCTGGGCCCAGGGCGGCATCGCCGCGGCCCTCGGCGACGGCGACACCCCCGAGCAGCACCTGGCCGACACCCTCGTCGCGGGCGCCGGACTGTGCGACGAGGTGGCCGTACGGGCCCTGGTCACCGAAGGGCCGGACGCCGTGCACCGGCTGATCGCCGCCGGCGCCCGCTTCGACACCGCGCCCGGCAGCGACGAGATCGCGCTCGCCCGGGAGGGCGGCCACCACCGCCGCCGGATCGCGCACGCCGGCGGCGACGCCACCGGTGCCGAGATCTCCCGCGCCCTGGTCGAGGCGGCCCGCGACGCCGGACTGCGCACCATCGAGAACGCCCTCGTCCTCGACCTCCTGACGGATGCGGACGGCCGTACGTCCGGCGTCACCCTGCACGTCATGGGGGAGGGCCAGCACGACGGCGTCGGCGCCGTGCACGCCCCGGCGGTGGTGCTCGCCACCGGGGGCATGGGCCAGGTCTTCTCCGCGACCACCAACCCGGCCGTCTCCACCGGCGACGGCGTGGCGCTGGCCCTGCGCGCCGGGGCCGAGGTCTCCGATCTCGAATTCGTCCAATTCCACCCCACCGTCCTGTATTTGGGACCGGACGCGGAGGGCCAGCAGCCGCTGATCTCCGAGGCCGTACGGGGCGAGGGCGCCCACCTGGTCGACGCCGACGGGACCCGCTTCATGGTCGGGCAGCACGAGCTGGCCGAGCTGGCGCCGCGCGACATCGTCGCCAAGGGCATCATGCGCCGCGCCCAGGAACAGGGCACCGAGCACATGTACCTGGACGCCCGGCACTTCGGCGCCCAGATGTGGGAGCAGCGCTTCCCGACGATCCTGGCCGCCTGCCGCTCCCACGGCATCGACCCGGTCACCGAACCGATCCCGGTCGCCCCGGCCGCGCACCACGCCTCCGGCGGAGTCCGTACGGACCTGTACGGCCGGACGACCGTGCCCGGCCTGTACGCGTGCGGTGAGGTCGCCTGCACCGGCGTGCACGGCGCGAACCGGCTGGCCTCCAACTCCCTCCTGGAAGGGCTGGTGTTCGCGGAGCGGATCGCGGCGGACATCACCGCGCACCCGGTCCGTACGCCCGGGCCGGCCGTCATACCGGACGGTCCTTGCGCCATGCTGCTCGACCCCGAGGCACGGATCACGATCCAGCGGGCCATGACCGCGGGTGCCGGAGTGCTGCGGTCGGACCAGGGCCTGGGGGAGGCGTTCAAGGCGCTCGTCCGGCTCCAGGGGGAGGCCGAGGCGACGGCCGACGCCGACGCCGCGGCCGACGCCGAGGAGCACAAGGCGGTCGAGCCCGGCGTGGAGGCCTGGGAGACGACCAACCTCCTGCTCGTCGCCCGGGTGCTGGTGGCCGGCGCCCGCGCCCGCGAGGAGACCCGCGGCTGCCACTGGCGCGAGGATTACCCCGAGCGCAACGACGACCTCTACCAGCACCACTACATGGTCACCTACCGCTCGCGCCGCACCGTGGCCATCAGCGGCATCTCCGACAGCGCCAACTTCCCCGCCACCCTTCCCGAAACGGAGCCGAACCCGTGAGCACGCCCGACGACCTCCCCCTCCTCCAGATCGGCCGGCCCTCCGACGCCGCCCCCGCCGGAGGCTGCGGCGACGCCTGCGGCTGTGCCGGCGACGACGACGGCTCGTACGAGCTGGACCCGCTGAGCTGCGGCCTCGACCCCGACCTGGCCGCGCTCCTGGTGGCCGCGGGCCTGGACCCCGTACAGGTCGAGGACATCGCGCACATGGCCGTCGAGGAGGACCTCGACCAGGGCGTGGACGTCACCACCGTGGCCACCATCCCCGAAGACGCCGTCGCCACCGGGGACTTCACCGCCCGCGAGGCCGGTACGGTCGCCGGGCTGCGGGTCGCCGAGGCGGTGCTGTCCATCGTGTGCACCGACGAGTTCGCGGTCGAGCGGCATGTCGAGGACGGCGACCGGGTCGAGGCCGGCGCCAAGCTGCTGTCCGTCACCACCCGCACCCGCGACCTGCTCACCGCCGAGCGCAGCGCGCTCAACCTCCTGTGCCGGCTCTCGGGCATCGCCACCACCACCCAGAAGTGGGCGGACGTCCTGGAGGGCACCAAGGCCAGGGTCCGCGACACCCGTAAGACCACGCCGGGGCTGCGCGCCCTGGAGAAGTTCGCGGTGCGCTGCGGCGGCGGCGTCAACCACCGGATGTCGCTGTCGGACGCGGCGCTGATCAAGGACAACCACGTCGTCGCGGCCGGCGGCGTGGCCGCGGCGTTCACCGCCGTGCGGGAAGAATTCCCGGGTCTGGCCATCGAGGTGGAGGTCGACCGCCTCGACCAGATCCCGCCGATCCTCGCCGAGGGCGCCGACCTCATCCTCCTGGACAACTTCACCCCGGAGCAGACCAAGGAGGCCGTGGACCTGGTCGCGGGCCGCGCGATGCTGGAGTCCTCCGGCCGCCTGACCCTCGCCAACGCCCGCACCTACGCGGAGACCGGCGTCGACTACCTGGCCGTCGGCGCCCTCACCCACTCCTCCCCGATCCTCGACATCGGCCTCGACCTGCGCGAGGACGAGGGCCAGGACGACAGCCAGGACGAGGACAGCTGACCGCCATGCTGCTGACCATCGACGTAGGCAACACCCACACCGTCCTCGGCCTCTTCGACGGCGAGGAGATCGTCGAGCACTGGCGGATCTCCACCGACGCCCGCCGCACCGCCGACGAGCTGGCCGTGCTCCTCCAGGGCCTGATGGGCATGCACCCCCTCCTCGGCGACGACCTGGGCGACGGCATCGAGGGCATCTCCATCTGCTCCACCGTCCCGTCCGTGCTGCACGAGCTGCGCGAGGTCACCCGCCGCTACTACGGGGACGTCCCCTCCGTCCTGGTGGAGCCCGGCGTGAAGACCGGTGTGCCGGTCCTCATGGACAACCCCAAGGAGGTCGGCGCCGACCGGATCATCAACTCCCTGGCCGCCGTCGAGCTCTACGGCGGCCCGGCGATCGTCGTCGACTTCGGCACGGCCACCACCTTCGACGCGGTCAGCACGCGCGGTGAGTACGTCGGCGGCGTGATCGCGCCGGGCATCGAGATCTCGGTGGACGCCCTGGGCGTCAAGGGCGCCCAGCTGCGCAAGATCGAGCTGGCCCGGCCGCGCAGCGTCATCGGCAAGAACACCGTCGAGGCGATGCAGTCCGGCATCCTCTACGGCTTCACGGGCCAGGTGGACGGCGTGGTGCAGCGGATGGCGCGGGAGCTGGCCGAGGACCCCGACGAGGTGACGGTGATCGCCACCGGCGGCCTGGCCCCGATGGTCCTCGGTGAGTCCTCGGTGATCGACGCCCACGAGCCCTGGCTCACCCTGATCGGCCTGCGGCTGGTCTACGAGCGGAACATCGCCCGGTCGTAGGCGGCCGGCTACGTGGTCCCTGGGCGGGCCGCGCCACCGTTCGCGAATTAAGCGGCTTTTGTCTGAATCGGTCGTAAAGTCGCCGCATGCCTATGCCATACGGATCCTGCGGCGGCATGACGTTCAGCGCCGATGAGCTGCGAGTGCTCCGTCGCGCTCTCGCCCATGCCCTGCAGTCAGTCAGTTCGGTGGACCGCTCCGTCCCGCTCGGCACCGCCCTGCAGTGGCCGGAGGACATCCAGGAGTACCTCCGCCTGGCCGAGGCGGTGGACGAGGCGGTGCACGAAGGCGGCCGGCAGCGCGCCTTCCTCCTCGCCGACCTCGCCCGCTACCGCGAAACCCTGCCAGGCTCGGCCGCCGGCTACCTCGCCCACCTCAAGGAGGCGCTGACGGCCGGCTACCTCCCCGGACCCGACGACCTCGCCGCCCTGCGCTCCCTGGTCGCGCGGCGCACCGGGGCGTCCGAGAGCGAGCGCCGCGCCACCTTGCTGCGCCACTGTGAGCAGCTGGCCGAGCGCTCCGTACGGGCCCGGCTGCGCGCCCTGCCCGGCGGCCGCGCGGCGGCGCACGAGCCGGAGCGCAAGCCGGAGCCCGAGCCGGTGGCGGAGCCCAAACCGCGGCCGCAGCCCGCGTCGCCGCCCCCGTCCAAGTCCCCGCGCCCGGACCGGCCGATCCCCACGCCCGGCGAGGTCTTCCCGCCCCGTCGCAAGTCCGCTCCGCCCCCCGAGACCCGCACCGCCTGAGCGGCTGCGTACTCTGGAATCTCAAAGCCCCAAAGGAGGCCATACGCCATGGATTACGTCGCAGCGCTGACCCCGCCCGTAGTGATGGCCGTGGCCTTCACCGCGCTGATCGTGACGATCGTCAAGAGCCAGGGCGGCCCGAACAAGGCCAAGGAAGACGCCGCCGTGGACGCTCTGATCGCCAGGTCGGAGACCGCTTCGGAGTCCAAGGCGCACGGCGTCTGACCACCCCGCCGCCCTTTTGGGCAGTTCGCGCGCACGGTACGGCCCGGGAATGACCATCTCGGGTCGTACATCCTTTTTCCGGCCCAAACGCAACGAGATCAACGGGCATTCGCGACATCTCCCACTATTGTTCTTGTGTGCCGAGACCATTGGGTGATCTGGAAGACGCGGTGATGACGCGGGTGTGGGAGTGGAACCGCCCGGTCACCGTTCGGGAAGTCCTGGAAGATCTCCAGAAGGAACGGTCGATCGCCTACACGACGGTCATGACCGTATTGGACAACCTTCATCAGAAGGGCTGGGTACGGCGCGAAGCGGAAGGCCGCGCCTATCGATATGAGGCCGTCTCCACCCGGGCCGCGTACTCGGCCGCACTGATGAACGAAGCATGGTCCGCCAGTGACAACCCCGCGGCCGCTCTTGTGGCCTTCTTCGACATGATGTCGCCGGAACAGCGACATGCCCTGCGCGATGCCGTACGGATGGTGCAGATCGACGATCCGGAGAGCTCCGAACCGGCGGAACATACTGCTCCCGAACAGGCACCGGAAGCGGGATCGGAAGCGGGATCGGAACAAGGGCCACAAGCGGCACAAGAACGCGCAACCGGTGAAGGTGATGAACCCGGGGCGGGCGCCTCCGGCGCGGGGCGATAGCGTCCCGGCATGGCCGCGCATTCAAAAAGCCTCACCGTCCGTCGTGCCCGGACCAGCGATGTGCCGGCGGTACGCCGCCTCATCGACTCCTACTCACGGGACGGCATCCTGCTCGACAAAGCCACCGTGACGCTTTACGAGGACATCCAGGAGTTCTGGGTGGCCGAGCGCGACGAAGACGCCGAGGTCGTCGGCTGCGGGGCACTCCATGTGATGTGGGAAGACCTGGCCGAAGTCCGCACCCTGGCCGTGGATCCGCAGCTCAAGGGCTCGGGAGTCGGCCATCAAGTCCTCGACAAGCTACTGCGCACCGCGCGCTGGCTCGGAGTACGGCGCATTTTCTGTCTCACCTTCGAAGTCGACTTCTTCACCAAGCACGGCTTCGTGGAGATCGGCGAGACTCCGGTAGACGGTGATGTCTACAGCGAGCTGCTGCGTTCCTATGATGAGGGCGTTGCCGAGTTCCTCGGGCTCGAACGAGTGAAGCCCAACACCCTGGGTAACAGCCGGATGCTTCTGCAGCTGTGATCAGCGTTCTATGTCCGAATCGCTCCCCTATCTCATGGCTACGGAAGCATGCGTTCCCCGCTCTGTGGGCAAGTGAACCCTACCCAAGGGTTTGTGTTTTTCCCGGAAAAGCGGTTTGCTTTCCGTCGTAATCCACATTCGATGAAAGGGAATCCGGTGGCACAGAAGGTTCAGGTTCTTCTTGTCGACGACCTCGACGGTGGCGAGGCCGACGAGACCGTGACGTTCGCTCTCGACGGCAAGTCCTACGAGATCGACCTCACCGACGCCAACGCCCAGAAGCTTCGCGAGTCGCTTGCCGACTTCGTGAAGGCCGGTCGTCGTGCCGGGCGCTCTGCGGGTGCCCGCGGCAAGGCCCGCACTGCCGCGGCGGGCGGCTCCGGGGACACCGCGAAGATCCGCGCCTGGGCGAAGGAGAACGGCTACAACGTCAATGACCGTGGCCGCGTCCCCGCCGACATTCGCGAGGCATTCGAGAAGGCCAACGGCTGATCGCCGATAGCGCGATCCGATTGGGCATTACGAGCACGCAGCAACCGGGCACGATGGCACTCCGTTGCCGCCGCGCTCACGAGTCGCACGAGGTCGGGGGCGCCCCCAACGTCTCCGCTCCCTGCCCCGATCCCCGTGGTGGGCAGGGAATTCTCCGCCGCGCGCCCAGGCCGGGGAGGCCGCAACCATCCTGCGGCCTCCCGCGCGCCGAATCCGTGCGATGACGCCAACCCGGCGGTGTACGGGTGCGTGGGGAGGGCCGGCGCGGGCATCCGCTCTCCGGCCCCGCGTGCGCCGAGATCCGGTGCCAGCGCACCCCACTCGAGCCATTCCAGGATTTCCGGGAGTTCCTCGGCGCCGCCGGCCGCGATGAGCATGAGCAATTTCGGCCGATCAATGACGCAATTCCCGTCGCGTCCGGCGCGCAGCAGCGCCACCGGACCGGTGTGCGGCAGCCGCCGCAGTACGGCGCCCCCCGCGTCGGCCGGCATCTCCAGGACGTCGAAGCGCGGACCCACCAGCAGCTCCGCCGGTTCCGTGCCGGCGGTCGGCCAGCCCATCTCCTCCTCGTACCACCGTCGGACGGCGGCAAGAGGGGTGCGGGGTCGCGGGAGCGCGCGGGCCATATCCGGTGCAACTGCACGGACCACAGGAAGTTACGCTGGGTCGAGGTATGGATACGTAACGTAGCTGCGCAGGGGTGGAGCGATGCATTCGGTGGCGCGTTGATGTTCGCCCGTAGCGGATGGGGGAAGCCCGCGCTGCATGGAGTGTCAGTAGCAGCGGGTAAGACAGTCACAGTGGGAAGAGACCGTGTGACCGGCGCTCAAAGGCGCTCTGCTGCGGTTGGCGGCGGGATGCGGTGGGCGTGTCGGCCAAGGGTGCGTTCGCCACGGGCGTAGTGGCGAAGAGCGTATATGCCTGGCCTGCGGGAACATCGTCTCGCACCATCGAGTTGGAGCAGATGTCAGCTGTTCGGCAATAAATTTCCCCGCCCGGAGCGGGGGGGATCCGGACGGGTGTCGGCAGTTGGAATGAGCTGTCCCGCCGTGCGGGACTAGCATGCGGAAGGACAGGGAGGGGACCGACCCCTAACTGCCTGACCGCTCTGAGGAGCGATTAACGATGTTCGAGAGGTTCACCGACCGCGCGCGGCGGGTTGTCGTCCTGGCTCAGGAAGAAGCCCGGATGCTCAACCACAACTACATCGGCACCGAGCACATCCTCCTGGGCCTGATCCACGAGGGTGAGGGTGTCGCCGCTAAGGCCCTGGAGAGCCTCGGGATTTCGCTCGAGGCGGTCCGCCAGCAGGTGGAGGAGATCATCGGGCAGGGCCAGCAGGCTCCGTCCGGGCATATTCCCTTCACCCCCCGTGCCAAGAAGGTCCTGGAGCTGTCGCTCCGTGAGGCCCTCCAGCTCGGCCACAACTACATCGGCACGGAGCACATCCTGCTCGGCCTGATCCGCGAGGGCGAGGGCGTCGCAGCCCAGGTCCTGGTGAAGCTGGGCGCCGATCTCAACCGGGTGCGGCAGCAGGTCATCCAGCTGCTCTCCGGCTACCAGGGCAAGGAAGCCGCCACGGCCGGCGGCCCCGCCGAGGGCACGCCCTCGACGTCGCTCGTCCTGGACCAGTTCGGCCGCAACCTCACGCAGGCCGCTCGCGAGACCAAGCTCGACCCGGTCATCGGGCGCGAGAAGGAAATCGAGCGGGTCATGCAGGTGCTCTCCCGCCGTACGAAGAACAACCCGGTCCTCATCGGCGAGCCCGGCGTCGGCAAGACGGCGGTCGTCGAAGGACTGGCGCAGGCCATCGTCAAGGGCGAGGTGCCCGAGACCCTCAAGGACAAGCACCTCTACACCCTCGACCTCGGTGCACTGGTCGCCGGCTCCCGCTACAGGGGTGACTTCGAAGAGCGCCTGAAGAAGGTCCTCAAGGAGATCCGCACCCGGGGCGACATCATCCTGTTCATCGACGAGCTCCACACCCTGGTGGGTGCGGGTGCCGCCGAGGGCGCGATCGACGCCGCCAGCATCCTCAAGCCCATGCTGGCGCGAGGCGAGCTGCAGACCATCGGTGCCACCACGCTCGACGAGTACCGCAAGCACCTGGAGAAGGACGCGGCCCTCGAGCGCCGCTTCCAGCCCATCCAGGTCGCGGAGCCGTCGCTGCCCCACACCATCGAGATCCTCAAGGGCCTGCGGGACCGCTACGAGGCGCACCACCGCGTCTCCATCACGGACTCGGCCCTGGTCGCGGCCGCCACTCTTGCCGACCGCTACATCTCCGACCGCTTCCTGCCGGACAAGGCGATCGACCTGATCGACGAGGCCGGCTCCCGGATGCGGATCCGCCGGATGACCGCGCCGCCGGACCTGCGCGAATTCGACGAGAAGATCGCCGATGTGCGCCGGGAGAAGGAGTCCGCGATCGACTCGCAGGACTTCGAGATGGCCGCGGGCTTGCGCGACAAGGAGAAGCAGCTCCTGGCCGCCAAGGCGAAGCGGGAGAAGGAGTGGAAGGCCGGCGACATGGATGTCGTCGCCGAGGTGGACGAGGATCTGATCGCCGAGGTCCTGGCGACGGCGACGGGCATCCCGGTCTTCAAGCTGACCGAGGAGGAGTCCAGCCGCCTGCTCCGCATGGAGGACGAGCTCCACAAGCGCGTCATCGGCCAGAAGGACGCCATCAAGGCGCTCTCCCAGGCCATCCGCCGTACCCGTGCCGGCCTGAAGGACCCCAAGCGTCCCGGCGGCTCGTTCATCTTCGCCGGCCCGTCCGGTGTCGGTAAGACCGAGCTGTCCAAGACGCTGGCGGAGTTCCTGTTCGGCGACGAGGACGCGCTGATCTCCCTCGACATGTCGGAGTTCAGCGAGAAGCACACCGTCTCCCGGCTGTTCGGTTCGCCTCCCGGCTACGTCGGTTACGAAGAGGGCGGCCAGCTCACCGAGAAGGTGCGCCGCAAGCCGTTCTCCGTCGTGCTCTTCGACGAGGTCGAGAAGGCCCACCCGGACATCTTCAACTCCCTGCTGCAGATCCTGGAGGACGGTCGCCTGACCGACTCCCAGGGCCGGGTCGTGGACTTCAAGAACACGGTCATCATCATGACGACCAACCTCGGCACGCGGGACATCTCCAAGGGCTTCAACCTCGGCTTCGCGGCCCAGGGCGACACCAAGTCCAGCTACGAGCGGATGAAGAACAAGGTCAACGAAGAGCTCAAGCAGCACTTCCGCCCCGAGTTCCTCAACCGTGTGGACGACACGGTCGTCTTCCACCAGCTGACCGAGGAAGACATCATCCAGATCGTCGACCTCATGATCGCCAAGGTGGACGAGCGGCTCAAGGACCGCGACATGGGCATCGAGCTCAGCAGCGAGGCCAAGTCGCTGCTGGCCAAGCGCGGGTACGACCCGGTGCTCGGCGCCCGTCCGCTGCGCCGCACGATCCAGCGCGAGATCGAGGACGCCCTCTCGGAGAAGATCCTCTTCAGCGAGCTGCGTCCGGGCCACATCGTGGTCGTCGATGTCGAGGGCGAGGGTGACACCGCCAAGTTCACCTTCCGCGGCGAGGAGAAGTCGGCCCTGCCCGACGCCCCGCCGATCGAGTCCGCCGCCGGCGGCTCGGGCCCGAACCTGAGCAAGGACGCTTAAGGCGCCTCGTACAACGGGAACTGCCCCGGAACCGCATTGTGCGGCTCCGGGGCAGTTCCCGTATGAGCGGGTGGGGCCGGGCCCTTAGGGGGCGGGCGAACAGATCCCGTAGGGGTCACCAGCGCCCCCTTCGGGGCCTCAACGTGGGGTGGGTGGGGGGTATTCCCGTGGTGCGCCACGGGATCGACGAGACGCTGGCCGACGAGACGCTGGCCCGCGAGAGACCGGCCGGCGAGACGCCGGCCCGCGAGAGACCGGCCGACGAGAGACCGGCCGACGAGAGACCGGCCGACGAGACGCTGGCCCGCGAGAGACCGGCCCGCGAGAGACCGGCCCGCGAGAGGCCGGCCGGCGAGAGGCCGGCCAGACCTGCAGGACGCGGCCGGCTAGAGCTGTATGACGCGGATGCCGTCCGGGACGCCGGTCACCGGGGGAATGCGGCGGCCGATCTGCAGGATTTCCAGCTTTGGGAATGCGGACAGCCATTCCATCGAGATGCCGAGGTCATAGGCGAGCCACAGCCGGGTCAGGCCTTCCGCCGGGGCGATGCCCTCGATCAGCTGGTCCGGGGTGAAATACCCGGCGATTCGAAGATGCGGACGGCCGCCCAGTCGGCGCAGCGTATGCAATTCCTCGATATCCGCCACCGGGAAATACAGCTCGGCCGGTTCGAGATGGGCGATGATCTCGCGGGCGTAGCGAGCGGTGTCGTAATGCCTCCAGGCCCCCGCGAGCTGCGCCCGGATGTCATGGTGCTGGCGGTCGCGCAGACCCGTCAGATAGTCGATCGCCATATCGTCCGCGATGGAGGTGGCCGTGATGGCGAGGAGATATGCCTCGTCGTCGGAGGCCTGGACGGGATCGGGGAGCATTTCCAGGACGATCGGCCCGATCCAGCCCAGCGCGCGGGCCGCGGGCGGCGTGCTGGGCCGCACCATGTCCCGGGTGAAGCGCTGTACGCGGGCGCGGACGTCCGGGTCCAGCTCGGTGGCGTGCTCCAGGCAGGCGGCCGCCAGCAGCTTGCGGTGCCGGGCCTCGGCGGCCCGTATGCCCGCGTGCGGGGCCAGCAGGCCGTCCAGGAGGGCCGCACACTCATCGGGCCTTGCCAGGGCCACGGCCATCCGGATGACGTCCTCCCAGGCGTCGTGGTGGGCGTGGTCGAGAAGCAGCGCGAAGTCGTGGCGCTGGATGGTCGCTCGCGCGGAGAGATAGTCCTGGAAGGTGCGGTGGACGAAGTCGACCGTGCCGGGCGTCGGCTCCCGCAGCAGTCCCGTCCGGTTGAGGAGATGGCGGAAGACGTCCTCCGGGCCGCCCTGGCGGGCCGCGTCCGGTATGGCCGGCAGATGCTCGGTCAGCGTGGCGATGGCCGTGTCCCGGTCCATCTCCGACCGCCCGTTGAGCAGCATCCAGTGGGCGAGCTTCTGCAGCAGCTGGATCTTGGGCTGCCGGGTCAGCTGGACGCCGTCGGTGGCCACCATCGCCCGCTCCCGGTCGCGGCGCTCCAGCAGCATCGACAGCGCGGCGTCATAGAGCTCCTTACGGCCGTTGGGCAGATAGCCGCGGCGGTCGCGGTGCAGGGCGCACAGCAGCCCGCACATGAGCGGGTTGGTGGCCAGCCGGCCCAGGTCGCGGGTGATGCGGACGGCGTTGAGCAGCGTGTGCTCGTAGTGCCCGAGGCGGTCGAGGTCGGCCGGGTTCTGCTGGGCGGCGGCCCGGTGCCAGCGCTGGATGAAGGCGGCGACGTCCTCCCGGCTCATCGGTGCGAGGGAGAGTTCGGTGAACCCCTCGGCGGCGAGCCAGTCGTGCGGTACGGCGGACGGGCGGGAGGTGACGACCCAGACGTTGCCCGGGTAGCGGGTGGTCCAGTCGCGCAGGCGGGTCCGTACCTCTTCGCGGTCGCTCTCGGGCGCTTCGTCGATCCCGTCGATGAGGAGCAGGGCGCGCCCCTCCTCCAGTACGCGCTCGGCCCAGCCGGGGGGCTGTGCCGCGGCGTCCCGGAAGCCGGTGGCTGCCAGGAAGGCGGCCGGTTCGGGGATGCCGTCGCGGGCGAAGCGGCGTACGGGGAGGAGGAAGGGGACCCGTCCCCTCAGCCCCGCCAGCGCGTCGGGCAGCTCGTCGCGGGCGGTGGCGACGGTCAGCCACTGGAGGAGGGTGGTTTTGCCGGACCCGGCCACGCCGCGGATGAGGATCCGGGGGCGGTCGGCCAGGGCCTGGTCGGCGCGCGTCGGGGGTTCGTCGTCCTGGGTACCGGGGTCAGGCTCGCACTGGAGGCCCAGGTAGGCGGCGTCGAGGGGCCAGCTGTCGGGGGAGTGGGCGAGGTCGATGCCGAAGATGGTGAGGTGGTTGTGGGTGGTGGCGGTGGAGTGGGCGTAGTGGCTTTCGAAGGCGGTGTCGGTGGGGTGCATGGGCGCCATGGGGTTCCCCGTAACGGCTGTGGCTGTGGCTGCGGTTAGGTGCGGGGGCGTGGAAAGAGGGTGAGTTTTACGTGGGGTGGGAGGGAGTTGGCGTTCTCTGGGCGGAGGTAGGAGAGGTAGACCTCCTGGAGGTCGGGGAGGGCCGAGAGCGGTGAGAGGTCGATGGGGGCGTCGATCATGCCGTAGAGCTGGAGTTTCCGGATGCCGGGGAAGGCCGGGAGGGCGGCGCGCAGGATGCGGCTCAGTTCGGAGACGGGGCGGCGGTCCGTGTTGAGGAGACTGAGAGTCTTGACCTGCGGCAGCTGAAGACCATACGGAATGCGGAGCGGGGCGCCTTCGGTGTCCAGGCCGAAGGAAAAGTGCTCCAGCTCAGTGAGATGGGTGAGCGCTTGCCACTGGTTATCGGTGAAATCTTCGGCAATACGCCGCAGTTGTATGGCATTCAGCTGCGGCCAGGTCGTCACGCGTCTGAAGTCGGTGCCGATCCGCTCCCCGAGATGAAGCTTGGTCAGCGGGGCATCTGCCGGCAAGGCGGCCAGCCCCTCTGGTGGAAGCGGGGCCATAAGCGTCAGCGAAGTGAGATGGCGTAGGCGATCGAGACCGCCGGGGCTGCGCACGTCGCTGGATCCCCAACCGCTGACGGACAGCGAACGCAAGGGCAGGTCCGCGAGCGGGGCGAGGCTGACAACTGCGGGACAGTTCTGGAGTGACAGTGAATTGAGTTCTGGGAAGTCGTGAAGGAAGGCGAGGTCGCTGATCTCCCAGTTGTCCCGGAGCATCAGATGTCTGATGGGCCGGTGAGCCAGCTCGTTGCGGAGGTGGCTCTCTCGATACGGACCGTTGATGCCGATGAGTGGCCAACCGCCGAGGGCGTCGAGGGCGCGCAGCTCGGCGGGGCGGCTCACCGTGAGTTCCACGTTTCTGCCCAAATGTCGGATGATCTCCTGGGCGTAGCGTTCGGTGTCGAAAGACGACCAGGACAAGGCAAGTTCGAGGTGTACGTTCCCCGCAGGGTGCTTCCGGAAGCGCTTGAGGACCTCCAGAGCGGCTTCCGAACCGATGCGCGCGGCGCTGGCAACCACCTCTTGCGCCTCGTCGTTCTCCAGGCCATCGGGGCCGGGCAGCAGCTCCAGGACCATGGGTCCCACCTCGGCCAGCAGCTCGGACTCCTCGCGGCAGCGGGGCGGCAGGATCGCCCTGGCTCGCTCGTACACCTCGTCCCGCACATGCGGATCCAGCTCCGTCGCATGCTCCAGGCAGGCCATCGCCAGCAGATGGACCCGCAGGCGGGTGCGGGCGCTCCGGATGCCGTCGCCGTGCTCGACCATCCCCCGCAGGATCTCCGCCCGTTCGCGCGGCCGCGCATGCGCCACCGCCATCCGGATCACGTCCTCCCACTGGGAGTCGACGGAATGCTCGACCAGCAGCCCGAAGTCGCCCTCCTCGACGGCGGCCCTGGCCCCCAGGTAGTCCTGGAAGGTGCGGTGGACGAAGTCCACCGACCCGGGCGTCGGTTCGCGCAGCAGACCGCTCCGTAACAGCAGATGACGGAAGACGGCCGCGGCATCCCCCTGCGCCGCCGCCGCGGGCACCGACGGCAGCGCATCGGCGATGATCTGCTCCGCCCGCTCGCGGACGAGTTCCGTGCGACCGTTGCGGATGAGCCAGTACGCGAGGCGCTGCAGCAGCTGGACCTGCGGCTCGTCCCCCAGCTCGATGCCGGTCGGCGCACCCATGTCCCGTTCCCGGTCGCGCCGCGACAGCAGCATCCCGAGGGCGGCGTCGTACAGCTCCTTCCGTCCGTGCGGCAGGTAGCCCCGCCGGTCCCGGTGGAGTGCGCAGATCAGCCCGCACATCAGCGGGTTGGTGGCCAGCTGCCCCAGATCCTGTTTGGTGCGGACCGCGGACAGCAGGGACTGCTCGTACGCGTCCAGGCGCTCGGTGTCCTCGGCGTCCTCGCGCGCCGCGGCGTGCCAGCGGCCGATGAAGGCGGTCACCTCGTCGTGGCCCATGGGGGTGAGGGTCAGTTCGTCGAAGCCGTCGGCGGCGAGCCAGTCCTCGCGTACGGCGGAGGGGCGGGTGGTGACCAGCCACAGGTTGTCGGGGAAGGCGTCCAGCAGGTCGCGCAGCCATTGGCGGGCGCCCCGGCGCTCGCGGTCGGGGATCTCGTCCAGGCCGTCGACCAGGAGGAGGGCGCGGCCGGAGGTCAGTACGCGCTCGGCCCACCCGTCGGGCTGGGCGCCGGCGACCGGGCAGCCGACGGCGGACAGGAAGTGGTCGGGGGTGGGCAGGGCGGCGCCGGAGCGGGTGAGGGTGCGCAGGGGGAGGACGAAGGGGATGCGGCCGTAGAGGTGGGGGAGGGGGGTGTCGGCGGGGTCCTTGGTGCAGGAGACGGCGAGCCACTGGATGAGGGTGCTTTTGCCGGAGCCGGCGACGCCGCGCAGCAGGACCCGGTCGAAGTCGGCGAGGGCCTGGTCGGCGCGTTGGGGCGGGCGGGGCGGGAGGTCCCAGGTCGGCATCCTGGAGAAGTTGATCTTTGCCTGACGGCTCGTGGCCCCCAGGCTCAGATACGCGGAGTCCAGCGGCCACCGGTCCGGGGAGTGGGCGAGGTCGATGCCGTAGATGGTCAGGCGGCTGTGCTTGCGGGCGATGTAGGCGAGGTAGGTGCGCTCGAAGGCGGTGTCGGCGGCCTGTGGGGAGGGGTGCCCTTCGAGGAAGGCGTCGATCTTGGTGATGACGCCGTCCAGGCTCCGGCTCTGTTCGACGAGGGTGCGGGCCACAAACGTCGACCGCTGGGTGAAGAAGTGCACGATGTGCAGGCAGGCCGTGCTGAGGAGGGTGTGGTGCATCAGCTCGGCGTCGCGGGAGAGGTGGCGGGTGGTCTCCGGGGCGGCGGCCGTCAGGCGTTCGGCGAGGGCGCCGTGGCCGAGTAAGACGGCCTGTACGTCGTCCATGGCGAGTTCGCCGAGGCCGCTCAGGGTGGTGGCCAGGGCGTCGGCCACGGCCGTTTCCTCGTCCTCGGGGAACGGGCGCTCGCCGGGCCGGGCGGCCCGCAGGGCCCGGCTCACCAGCTCCGCCGCGAGCTTGTGCAGATCCTCGTCGGTGAGGGTGCGCTTCTCGCCCTTGAAGGAGACGAGGCCGGATATCCGTACGGGCCCGGAGACCAGCCCGGCGCCCGGCCCCTCCTTGACGAACAGCTTCTTCACGAGCGGCGCGACCACGCTCGACGCGAGCCGTATCCCCACTGCTGCCGGTTCCATGTGCGGGCGGCCTCCCCCATGGCTGCTGACGTCGTCGGAGCCAGGTTACGCGCCCGGGGGCGGGCAGGTGGCGTATTCGGCTATTTCTCGGGCCGACGAGTAATCCACGTCACGTTAGCCAGGTCACAAATAACGCGCCCGGCCTTTTGCCGCGGTGACATGGCGCACATGGAATTTGCTGCCTACTAGAGGAATTAGGGGCGTCATTCGGCTTCGGGGCGGGGTTATTGGCGTGCCGGGCGGAGGATCGGCGGCCGCCCGCTCGCGGATCATATAAGGCCAGGTCAGGTGGCATCCATGGCTCGCGGAGGGGCCGTCGTCGACCGGTTTCCATCACCCCGCAATGGCGTGAATTACACCGGCCCGGATACGGCACCCGGTAGTAGAAACGGCCCCTTGGCACCGCTTCCCAGTCGGGTTACCAAGGAATGGCCAACCCGGTCCGCAGCCGGTGAAGCCAATCAATTCCTTGATTCCACATCGCTGGAGGAAAAACCCGCATGTCCAAGTTCGCCGCCATCCGTAATTCCAAGAACTCCGCGAAGAAGTCCGTGCTGCGCAATCGCGTCGCCGTCGTGGCCGGTGGCCTCGGTGTTGCCGCCGCGATGGGCGCCGGTGTCGCCAACGCCGCCGACTCGAGCCTGGGGCACCTGAGCGCGAACGTCGGCTCCACGGTCACCAAGCAGGCCGAGGCACAGGTCAAGGCGGTCAGCGACGCCAAGGCTGCCGCCGCGAAGGCCAAGGCCGATGCGGTGAAGGCCAAGGCTGCCGCCGCGAAGGCCAAGAAGGACGCGGCCAAGAAGGCCAACGCCTGGATGACGCCGGTCGACAAGTACGTCCTCGGCTCGACCTTCGGTCTGGCCGGCAACATGTGGTCGCACAGCCACAGTGGTCAGGACTTCGTCGTGCCGAGCGCCACCCCGGTGAAGGCCGCGTTCCACGGGACCGTCGTCAAGGCCGGCCCCAACGGTGGCGGTGACGGCCCGGCGTACGGCAACGCCATCGTGATCAAGCACGCCAACGGCATGTACACCCAGTACGCGCACCTGTCACAGATACAGGTCCAGCCCGGCCAGCAGGTCGGCAAGGGCCAGCAGATCGGGCTGTCCGGCAGCACCGGCAACTCCTCCGGTCCTCACCTGCACTTCGAGGTCCGCACCGGTCCCAACTACGGGTCGGGCATCGAGCCGACCGGATTCCTGCGGGCTCACGGCGACGCCGTCTGAGCTGAATCCGGCCGGACTGGCCGGCGGTTCGGCGGGTTTGCCGCCGTGACCAGTTCTGTGGCGACCTCGAGGATGGCCTTGCGCTTCTCCTCGGGGTCGCCTTCGACGTCCTGCAGCGCGAACATGCCCGCGTGCATGGAGAACAGTGCCGTGATGCAGCGCACCTGATCCGTCAGCTCCGCTTCGGGCTCCCTGAGCAGGCCGAAGAGGGCGTGCATGCGCTCCTTGAAGCTGTCGCCGATGGCGAGGTCGCGCACGGCCGCCTGGTTTTCCTGCATGAAGCGGAAGAAGGGTTCGGAGGCGCGGAGGGATTCGCTGTAGCGGCGGATCACTTCCTGCTTGGTGGCGAGGGTGCGGGGCTGCGTCCCGGCCCAGGCGATCAGCTCGTCGATGGGACCGCACAGGTCCTGCGACAGGCTGATGACGATGTCTTCCTTGGTCTTGAAGTGGTAGTAGAGCGCCGCCTTGGTGACCTCGAGCTTCTCGGCGATCTCGCGCAGCGAGGTCTTCTCGTAGCCCCGCTCGGAGAACAGCCCCAGAGCGACGTCCTGAATGCGCTGACGGGTGTTCCCCCGGCGCGAGTGCGGTGTGCCCATGGTGCTCTCCTGCGGTGATTGCTGCGTAGTTCTGCGTAGTTCTGCGTGGTCTGTGCGTGGTTCCTGCTGGTCGGAGGGCTGCCCGGAGGGGCGGCAAAGAAACTTACTTGACGCCCGGCTAGTTAGCCGCCTACCTTCTCGTACTGTACTGAACTAGCCGGGCGGCAAGTAAGTAGGAGTGCGGGAGTGAGGACGGGGATGTCGCAGAAAGCGGCCCCAGCGGGGGACATACAGGCAGCAATACCCAGCGAGGCGAACGAGGGGAAGCGGCCCGCCAGCGTGCGGGTGGTGCTGTTCGCGCTGATGATCGCGATGCTGCTCGCGATGCTGGACAACATGATCGTGGGTACGGCGATGCCCACGATCGTCGGCGAGCTGGGCGGGATGGAGCACCTGTCCTGGGTGGTCACCGCCTACACGCTCGCCACCGCCGCGTCGACCCCGATCTGGGGCAAGCTCGGCGACATGTACGGACGCAAGGGCGTGTTCCTGACGTCCATCGTCCTCTTTCTGATCGGCTCCGCGCTGTCCGGCATGGCCCAGGACATGAGCCAGCTGATCGGCTTCCGTGCGGTCCAGGGGCTGGGCGCGGGCGGTCTGATGGTCGGCGTCATGGCGATCATCGGCGATCTGATTCCGCCGCGGGAGCGCGGCAAGTACCAGGGCATGATGGCCGGCGTCATGGCCGTCGCGATGGTCGGCGGTCCGCTGGTCGGCGGCACCATCACCGACCACCTCGGCTGGCGCTGGACCTTCTACATCAACCTGCCGCTCGGTGCGATCGCGCTGGCCATGGTCACCGCCGTACTGCATCTGCCCAAGAAGCGGGCCCAGGGCCGGGTCGACTACCTGGGTGCGGCGCTGCTGACCATCGGGATCACCGCGCTCGTACTGATCACCACCTGGGGCGGGACCGAGTACGACTGGCTCTCGGGGCAGATCCTCGGCCTCGGCGGGATCGGCATCGTCGCGCTGGCGGCCTTCGTCTTCGTGGAGCGCAAGGTCGGTGAGCCCGTCCTGCCGCTGCACATCTTCCGCAACGGCAACTTCTCGCTCATCACCGTCGTCGGCTTCCTGGTCGGTTTCGTGATGTTCGGGTCGATGACCTTCCTGCCGCTGTTCCAGCAGAGCGTCCAGGGCGCCTCGGCCACCAACTCGGGGCTGCTGCTCCTGCCGCTGATGGGTGGTCTGCTGGTGGTCTCGCTGATCGCGGGCCGGGTGACCACCCAGACCGGCAAGTACAAGATGTTCGTGGTCGGCGGTGGGGCGCTGCTCACGGCCGGGATGGCGCTGCTGTCCCTGATGGACACCGGTACCACCCGGCTGACCTCCAGCCTGTTCATGATCGTGCTGGGCGCCGGCATGGGCTTCCTGATGCAGACCACGATGCTGGTCGCGCAGAACAGCGTCGAGATGAAGGACATGGGCGTCGGCTCCTCGTCGGCCACCCTCTTCCGTACGATCGGCGGCTCGTTCGGCGTCGCGATCCTCGGCGCGATCTTCACCAACCAGGTGAAGACGACGATGGTCGAGCGGCTGGGCAAGGCCGGCGAGAAGATGACCAGCGGCGGCGCCCAGATGGACCCGAAGAGCCTGCCCAAGCTGCCGCCGGTGGTCAAGGACGCGTATGCGCATGCGGTGTCGGCCGGTACGCACCAGGTATTCCTCTGGGGCGCGGTGGTCAGCGTCATCGGCTTCGCGGCAGCCTGGTTCCTGAAGGAGATCCCGCTGCGGGGCGGCCCCGCCGCCAAGTCGCCCGAGGGCGGCGCGGCCGCGGACGGCACGGCGGAGCGAGTGCCGGTGGTGGAGGCCGTCTGATCCGGCCCCGCCTCTCGGCGCACGGAACGGCCCCCGCTTCGGCGGGGGCCGTTCCGTATTTCTGAGCGCCCGTCAGGATCCGTACAGCGACCCGCCTTTGACGGCGGCGACGAAGGGCGACCGGCCGGCGGCCGGGAAGGCGAGCGCCGGGCCGTGCGGGTCCTTGCTGTCCCGGACGGGGACGAGGCCGGGGAGGTTGTCCGAGAGCTCGAGGCATTCGACGCCTTCGCCGTTGCTGTAGACGCTCTTGCGCCAGGTAGCAAAGCTCAGGTCAATCCTGTTGCTGCGGTAGCGCAACTCCGCGCCGTAAACGCACGGGACGCTCGCCGATGCGTCGGGGTCCTTCCGGGGAGGCGCGCAACTCACCACCACTGCTTGCAGGTTGCCCGCCGCAACCCCAGTACGGGGCAGCGCTACGTGGGGCGATTCCGGACTGTGAGCGGTTCGTCACCATCCGGCAGTAGGTGGGTGTCGGTGTCAGCGATCCGGCAGGTGGATCACCGGGAAGCTCCCCGTACTCGTCGGTGCGTTCTCCGGCAGCCACAGGACCGACACCGCGCCCGTCGAGCCGTCCGTCAGTTCGTCCGCGTTGCGGAAGGTGAGGCGGGCGCCGAGGACGCGGGCCTGGCCGGCGGCGATGGTCAGGCCGAGGCCGTGGCCGCGGCCTGAGCGGTCGGTGCTGCCGGTGCGGAAGCGGCTGGGGCCCTCGCGCAGGAGGGCCTCGGGGAAGCCGGGGCCGTGGTCGCGGACACGCAGGACGCGGCCCTCGACGGTGACCTCGATGGGGGGTCTGCCGTGGCGGGCCGCGTTGGCGATCAGGTTGCCGAGGATGCGTTCCAGACGGCGCGGGTCGGTGGTGACATCGGCGTCCCGTATGACCTCGACGGTGACGTCCTGGCTGAGGGAGCGCACGCGGCGGGAGACGAATTCGCCGAGGGCGACGTCCTGGAGTTCGGCGCGCTCCGCGTAGCCGTCGAGGCGGGCGACCTCCAGGACGTCCTCGACGAGGGTGCGCAGCGCCTGGGCGCGGTCCCGGACGAGTTCCGAGGGGCGGCCGGGGGGCAGGAGTTCGGCGGCGGTGAGGAGGCCGGTGACGGGGGTGCGGAGTTCGTGGGCGATGTCGGCGGTGACGCGGCGCTCGGCCTCGATGCGCTGCTGGAGGGCGTCGGACATGGCATCCACGGCCCAGGCCAGATCGTCGGTCTCATCGCGGATGCGGCCGCCGACCTCGTCGCGGATGCGGACGGCCGTGTCGCCCTCGGCGAGCTTGCCCGCGGCGGCGGCCGCCTTGCGCAGCCGCTGGGAGAGCTGGCCGCCGATCAGGACGCCCAGTGCGCAGCCGCCGAGCACGACCGCGGTCGAGCCGATGAGCAGCGCCTGGTCCAGGTCGTCGAGGACGTCCCGGTTGCGGAAGGGTTCGTGGACGGACAGCACATGGCCGTCGCCGAGCGGGAAGGCGGCCCACACCTCGGGCGTGGCCCGGCCGTCTTCCTGGAAGTAGGTGGCGCGCTCGCCCCCGGCGATGACCTCGGCCTCGAGGAGCTTGGGCAGGTCCGGGTCGTCGATCCGCGCGCCGAACTGCGGCCGGTTGTTCGACTCGAACATCTTCTGGGCCATGTTGAGCCGCTCGACCTCCAGGTCGCGGCTGCTGTCGATCATGGAGTGCCGGGCGGCGTTGTGCACGACAAGGCTCAGCGCGATCGCGACCAGCGCCCCGACGAGCGCGATCGCCGCGCTGAGCTTCCACCTCAGCCCCGTCCGCAGGGCCAGCCTGACCACCGCGGGTGTCAGCCTCTCAGCTTGTAGCCGAAGCCGCGGACCGTCTCGATCCGGTCCTGGCCGATCTTGCCGCGCAGCCGCTGGACATGGACGTCCACGACGCGGGTGTCGCCGCCCCAGCCGTAGTCCCAGACCCGCTCCAGCAGCCGGTCGCGGGAGAGGACCGTACCGGGCGCGTGCGAGAACTCCAGCAGCAGGCGCATCTCGGTCGGGGTGAGGGCGACGTTCTCGCCGGCCTTGCGGACCTCCATGCCCTCGGTGTCGACCTCGAGGTCGCCGAAGCGCAGTACGGCCTCGACGGGCTCGTCCGCCGCGCCGGCGCCGTTGCCGTCCGGGCCGCTGGCGTGGCCGAAGCGGCGCAGTACGGCGCGGATCCGGGCGACCAGCACCGCGCCGTCGAACGGCTTGGTGACGTAGTCGTCGGCGCCGGCCTCCAGGCCGAGCACCACGTCGATGGAGTCGGCGCGCGCGGAGAGCATGATGACGGGGACGGTGGACTCGTCGCGGATGCGGCGGCACAGGCTGACGCCGTCCAGGCCCGGCACCATCACATCCAGCAGGGCGATGTCGGGGCGGTTGGCGCGGAATGCCTCCAGGCCCGCGAGCCCGTCGGGCATGGCGGTGACCTCGAAGCCGTCCCGCTCGAGTGCGAGCTGGGTGGCTTCGCGGATCACATCGTCGTCCTCGACGAAGAGCACATGGGTGTCGGCCATGCGGTTGTCTCAACCCTCCGTTGCCGTGCCGTCGTCGATCTTGGTGCGGTCGACGGTGGTCTCGCTGTAGTCGGTGTGGTGCTTGGGGCCGTGCGGGGTGAAGCCGTGGCCGGGGCCGGACCAGCGGTACCTCAGCACATCCTCGCCCGACGGGCAGCACACCTGGTCGTCGGCGTCATAGGTCTGCGTGGAGACCTCCAGCTCGCCTTCGTCGGCCCCGGCCGAGACCGTCGGCTGCTCGTTGTGGTACACGATTTCATATCCGTCGTCGGCGCCGCCCCGCTCACGGAAGACATACGCGCCGATGCCTACGGAATCCGCGCAGGCCATGACGTTGACGACGATGTCCGTGGACGTGCTGCCGGTCAGGGAGGCATGGCTCCAGTCGACCGGGTACGCGTCCTCCGAGCACGGCTCGGCGAGCGACTTCTTCACCTCGGCGCCGACCTCGGGGCTGCTCTTCAGCAGCTTGACCACGTCGACCTTCTTGTGGTTGGCGGTCGATCTCGGGGCGGGGGAGGCGGTCAGTGTGCCCTTGGGGCCGGGGGTGCTGCTGGGGGTCCCTTCGGTCCGTACGCCGTCACCACCGGGACTGCATCCGGCCAGCAGAAGGCCGACGGCGGCCACCCCCGCCGTGGCCGCGCCGCCTTTGGTCAACCCCCCGGTCAACCTGTTCCTGGACAATCCGCTCCTGCTCACCGTGCCGCTCGCACAGCCGCCGGTCCCGGCGCTGTTCGTATTGTGCCGTGCTGCTGATTGTCGCGCGGGAAGCTGTGAGACGTACCGCGCGTGCCGCAAGGCTGCCCTGCCCCAGGGTGCCCGAGCCGTGGGTCAGGCCGCGCAGCGCTCCCGGTCGCGGTCGTCGCGCTCCAGCATCCGGGCGTCGATGTCGCGCGACTCCAGCTCCTGGCGCAGCCGGGCCAGCGCACGGTGCAGGGTGCTCTTGACGGTACCGGTGGACATGCCGAGCGCGGCGGCGGTCTCCTCGGTGCTCATCTGCTCCCAGTGCCGCAGGACCACGACGCTGCGCTGCTTGGGCGCGAGCACTCCCAGGATGTCCATGAGCAGGGCCCGGTCGGCGCGCTGCTCGGTGCCGTCGTCGACGCTCGCGTCGGGGAGCTGCTCGGTGGGCACCTCCTCCAGCTTGCGGGCGCGCCACCACTCCGTACGGGTGTTGATCATGACGCGGCGGAGGTAGGCGTCGGCCAGCGACTTGTCCGCGATGCCGTCCCAGCGGCCGTAGGTGCGGACCAGGGCCGTCTGGAGCAGATCCTGGGCGTCGACCGGGTCCGGCACCAGTCGCCGGGCGCTGCGCAGCAGGGCCTCCTGCCGCGTACGCACATACTCTTCGAAGTCCAGTACCTTGCCGCCGCTGGTCGCCATTTCCCGACGCCTCCGATCCGCTTGCGTTCCCACCGTTGAATGCGCTGGCGGTCATCTCCAGCACGAGGAAGACGCTACGGAGGGGGTGTTGCGACGTAATGTGCGTCGCCCCCACAGCGAATGCACGGAAATCCTGCGGTTGTGTAACAGCCCCTCGGGGGTCATACCTTGGGCTGAGGGCGGTGCGGTGCGGGTCATCCTCCCGGGGGATGAGGGGCCCCCTCTAAAGGCGGACGGCCCCAATCAAGCCGGATTGGGGCCGTTTTTGGCCACGCGGGTCAAGGGTGCGCGCGGTCGGGCGTTACGCGTGCGGCAGCCGGTAGCGGCCGCCGCCCAGCGGTTCCACCAGTCCGTCCGAGACCAGCCCGTCCAGCGCACGGGCGCGCTGCACCGGCTCGTCCCACACCGCGTCCAGCACCTGCTGCGGCACCGGCGCGACCGCCTCGCGCAGTACGGCCAGCAGCTTGCCGCGCACCTGGCGGTCGGTGCCGGCGTATGTCTGGGTGCGCCGCGGCGGTCCCTCGTGCGCCGGGGACCCGGCCAGCCGCCAGGCGCACTGCGCCGCGATCGGGCAGCGGTGGCACTCGGGGCCGCGCGCCGTGCACACCAGGGCGCCCAGTTCCATCGTGGCCGCGGCCCAGCGCGCCGCCAGCTGCTCGTCCCCGGGCAGCAGGGCGCGGGCCAGCTTGCGTTCGGCGGCCGTGGTGGCGTTCGGCGGGTACTGGCGGCCGGTGACGGCGCGCGCGAAGACCCGGCGCACATTGGTGTCCAGCACCGCGTGCCGCTGTCCGTACGCAAAGGACGCCACGGCCGCGGCGGTGTACTCGCCGACACCGGGCAGCGCCAGCAGCTGGCCGTGCTCGTGCGGTACGTCACCGCCGTGCCGCTCTTGTATGGCGGACGCGGCGGCGTGCAGCCGCAGCGCGCGCCGCGGATAGCCGAGCCGGCCCCAGGCGCGCACCGCCTCGCCCGGCGCCTCGGCGGCCAGGTTGGCGGGGCGCGGCCAGCGGGTCAGCCACTGCTCGTACACCGGCAGCACGCGGCTGACCGGCGTCTGCTGCAGCATGAACTCGCTGACCATCACGCCCCAGGCGCCCGCCTCGGGGCGGCGCCAGGGCAGATCGCGGGCGTGCTCGTCGAACCAGTCGGTGACCGGGCCGTGCAGCCCGGTCCCGTCGGCGGCCTCCGCGGCCGAAGCGGCGGAGGCGGTCTCGGCGGCGGCGGTCATGGCAGTGGTTGTCGCAGGCGTCGAAGTCATGGCACCACCGATCCTGGCACGCCCGGGCCCGCCCAAGAAACGCCCCGCCCCGCGCGGCCCCGCGCCCACCCGCATGCGGGACGGCCCGGTACGTACGGGTGGCCGCTACCGGCGGTACGCGAGCGAGCGGGGAGGGAGGAATGCGGGCGGTGAAGAGGGGGGCAGGGAGGGGTGCGGGGAGGGAGGATGCGCAGATGACTGAACGTGCATGTCCGCCGTCGATCCGGCGGGCGCTGACCGGGCACACGACGATGACCTTGGCGTACGCGGACGAGGACGGGCCGCAGGCGGCCGCGGTGCTGTACGCCGTGGACGCCGACGCGGCCGCGGGACCCGTCCTCTACTTCGTCACCTCGACCGGTACGCGGCACGGGCGGGCCCTCGCCGGGCCCGGTGAGGGGCGCGTCGCCTTCACGGCGCAGCAGGACGGTCAGCAGTGGGACGGGCTGACGGGCCTTCAGGGACGGGGCCGCTGCCGGCCGCTGGGGGACGACGAGCGGGCGGCCGGCTGGCGGGTCTACACCGACCGCTTCCCCTTCGTCCTGGAGAGCGAGCGGCTGCGCCCCGCCCTGGAACGGACGACGCTGTGGGAACTGCGGCCCGACTGGCTGCGGCTGATCGACAACGCCCAGGGATTCGGACACAAGGAGGAGTGGCGGCCGGCCGGGACGCCGTAGCCGGTCTTCATGGTCCTTTTCACCCCACACCGGCTGTCCGACGGGCCGTCTTCGGGTCGCCTCCGGGCCGTCTGCGGGCTGATGATGGGAAAAGTTGCGGCGTCATGCGGCGGGTACTGGCCGGTCTGTGCGCTGATCTCTCGTAGAGTTTCCGCGTGGGATCACTGCGCAATCCGATCGGGCCGCTTCCCTCCTCCATCTACTGGCGGCGGAGGGCCGTTGCGCTGGCCATCGTCGCACTGCTCGCCCTCGTGGTGGTGTGGGTCCTCAGCATGGGCGGGGACACCGAGGAGACCGGCGGCAAGGGCGGCAAGGGCACGGCGCACGGACCGGGGCCCGCGACGTCCATCACGCCGGGGCCCTCCGGCAGCGGGCCGGCGATCAGTCAAAAGCCGGGTGGGCGCGGCGGATCCGGCGGCGAGTCGGGCTCGGGCGGCTCGGGTGGCGCGTCCGGGGCGGACGACGGCGACAACGGAGCGAGCGGCTCCGGCGGCTCCGGCGGCGGCCCCATCGGCCAGGGCTCGGGCGGCAGGCCCGTGCCGGTCGACTCCCCGCTCCTCAACTGCACCACCGACGGGGCCGAGTTGACGCTGCGCAGCATCAAGCACACCTACAAGCCGGGTGAGAAGCCGCAGTTCGAGCTGACCGTCAAGAACTCCGCCGGCTCCGCCTGCAAGGTCGATCTGGGCCGTAAGGCCGCGGTGCTGACGATCAAGGACTCCGCGGGCGACGACCGGGTGTGGGCCTCCAACGACTGCCCCGCGGGCACCAGCCCGGCCCTGCTGAAGGTGCCGGCCAAGGGCTCCGTGGAACGCACCGTCGAGTGGGACCGCCGGGCCAGCGCCCCGCAGTGCGCGACGCCGAGCGCGGCCGCGGTGCCGGCCGGGAAGTACGTCGTCGAGGCGAAGGTGCCGGGGCTGGACCCGGTGGAGGCGAAGTTCGAGCTCGCCAAGGGCTGAGCCGGGGGTGGGCGGCGTTCCCCAACTTCCCTCCTTCGAACGTCATTCCGCTCAGAGCGAGCAGGCCAACCCGGGCCGGGCCGGTGCGGCACAGTCACTGTCATGAAGCTGTTGATTCTGGGCGGGACGGAGTTCGTGGGGCGCGCGGTTGCCGAGGCGGCGACGGCCCGCGGTTGGCAGGTGACCGTGTTCCACCGTGGTCGGCATGCGGCGCCGGAGGGTGTGACGGCCCTGCAGGGCGACCGCGGCGGCGCCCCGGCGGGGCTCGCGGCGCTGGAGGAGGGCGAGTGGGACGCTGTCGTCGACACCTGGAGCGGCGCGCCGTCGGCCGTACGGGATGCGGCGCGGCTGCTGGCGGGGCGGGCCGGGAGGTATGCGTACATCTCCAGCTGTTCGGTGTACGCGTTCCCGCCCACGGGCCGGCTCACCGAGCGGTCCCCGGTGGTGGCGGCCCCTCTCGACGCCCCTGACGCCCCCGATGCCGACACCTACGCGACGGACAAGCGGGGCGGCGAACTGGCCGCGCTCGACGCCTTCGGGGACCGGGCGCTGCTGGTCCGCGCGGGCCTGATCCTCGGCCCCTACGAGAACATCGGCCGCCTGACCTGGTGGTTGAGCCGCATCGCCCGCGGCGGCCCCGTCCTCGCCCCCGGCCCGCGCGACCTGCCCCTCCAGTACATCGACGCCCGCGACCTCGCCGAGTGGACGCTCGATGCCGTACGGGACGGCCTCGACGGCCCGTACAACCTGGTCAGCGAGCTGGGACACGCCACGATGGGCGAGCTGCTGGAGAGCTGCGCGGCGGCCACCGGGGCGGACGCCGCACTCCGCTGGACGCCTCCGGAGGACGTCCTCGCCGCCGGCATCGCCCCCTGGACCGAGCTCCCCGTCTGGCTGCCGCCCGGCGAGGTACGGGACGCGCTCTACGGCTCCGATGTGTCCAAGGTCCTGGCGGCCGGGCTGCGCTGTCGCCCTGTCAGCGAAACCGTGGCCGACACATGGGCCTGGCTGCGCCGCATCGGCGGGGAGGCGCCACTGCGTCCGGACCGCCCGGCGATCGGGCTGCCGGCGGAGAAGGAGGCGGCGGCGCTCCGCTAGGGGCGGTGCCGTGAAGAGGGGGCCGGCGGTAGGCACCCCTCAGACGTACCGCTCCAGGATCGACGACTCCGCCAGCCGCGACAGGCCCTCGCGGACCGAGCGGGCGCGGGCCTCGCCGACGCCGTCGACGGCCTGGAGGTCGTCGACGCTGGCGGCGAGGAGTTTCTGGAGGCCGCCGAAGTGGTCGACGAGGCGGTCGATGACCGTGCCGGGGAGGCGGGGGACCTTGGCCAGGAGGCGGAAGCCGCGGGGGGAGACGGCGGCGTCGAGGGTTTCGGGGGCGCCGCTGTAGCCCAACGCGCGGGCGACGGCGGGGAGTTCGAGGAGTTCGGTGTGGGTGAGGGCGTCCAGCTCGGCGAGCGCCTCGGCGACCGTGCGGGAGCGCTTGGCGGTGGGCTCGGGGACGTAGTCCCGGACGACCAGCTCGCGTTCGGGCTCGACGCCGGCGATCAGCTCGTCGAGCTGGAGGGAGAGGAGGCGGCCGTCGGTGCCCAGCTCGACGACGTACTCGGCGATCTCGGTGGCGATCCGGCGGACCATTTCGAGGCGCTGGGCGACGGCGGTGACGTCCCGTACCGTCACCAGGTCCTCGATCTCCAGGGCGGAGAGGGTGCCGGCGACCTCGTCCAGGCGGAGCTTGTAGCGCTCCAGAGTGGCCAGGGCCTGGTTGGCACGGGAGAGGATCGCGGCGGACTCCTCGAGGACACGGCGCTCGCCGTCCACATACAGGGCGATCAGGCGCATCGACTGGCTGACCGAGACGACCGGGAAGCCCGCCTGGATGGAGACGCGCTGGGCCGTGCGGTGGCGGGTGCCGGTCTCCTCCGTGGGGATGGAGGCGTCGGGGACGAGCTGGACGCCGGCCCGCAGGATCTTGGTGATGTCCTTGTCGAGGACGAGGGCGCCGTCGAGCTTGCACAGTTCCCGCAGGCGGGTGGCGGTGAATTCGACGTCGAGGACGAAGCCGCCGGTGCACATGGACTCGACGGTCTTGTCGAAGCCGAGGACGATCAGGCCGCCCGTATTGCCGCGCAGGATGCGCTCCAGGCCGTCGCGCAGGGCCATGCCGGGCGCGACGGCGCTCAGCGAGGCGCGCATCAGGCGATCGGTGCCGGAGCTCCCGGACCTGCCGGAAGCCGATGCCCGGTCGTTGGCTGCCACTGCACTCCTCCGTCGCAAGGTCAATCGGTCCGCAGGCCGCCCGGCCCATGCTGCGATGACGTACTCAGCGAGAGTACGCCGGGGTCCCGGTCGGCAACACGACTGCGGTGACGGGCGAGACCAGGGCAAAGTCTACCGGCGCACATCCTCCTCTCGTGGGGCCTCCCGGCGTACCCGCTTGGGCAGCACACTCAGCGCCTGTCCGACGTCGGCGACCTCGAGGACCCGCATTCCGTCGGGGATCTTGCCGGGGTCGGAGGGGACCAGGGCGTGGGTGAAGCCGAGCCGGGCGGCTTCCGAGAGGCGGCGCTGGACTCCCGTGACCCGTCTGACCTCGCCCGCGAGGCCCACCTCGCCGATGGCGACCAGGTTCTTGGGCAGGGGAGTGTCGCTGGCGGCGCTGGCGAGCGCGAGGGCCACGGCGAGGTCGGCGGCGGGTTCGGTGAGCCGCACGCCGCCGACCGTCGCGCTGTAGATGTCCCGCTTGCCCAGGGCGCTGATCCGGCCGCGCTGTTCCAGGACGGCGAGCATCATCGAGACCCGGGAGGTTTCGAGGCCGGAGGTCGTACGGCGGGGGGACGGGATCTGGGAGTCGACGGTCAGCGCCTGGACCTCGGCGACCAGGGGGCGGCGGCCCTCCAGCGTCACGGTCAGGCAGGTGCCGGGCACCGGCTCGTCGCGGCGGGTGAGGAAGAGGCCGGAGGGGTCGGCGAGGCCCGTGATGCCCTCGTCGTGCAGCTCGAAGCAGCCGACCTCGTCCGTCGTGCCGTAGCGGTTCTTGACGCCGCGGACCAGGCGGAGGCGGGCGTGGCGGTCGCCCTCGAAGTGGAGGACGACATCGACGAGGTGCTCGAGGAGGCGGGGCCCGGCGATGGTGCCGTCCTTGGTGACATGGCCGACGAGGAGGGTGGACATCCCGCGTTCCTTGGACGCCCGGATCAGGGCGCCGGCGACCTCGCGGACCTGGGCCATACCGCCAGGCGCGCCCTCGATCTCCGGGGAGGCGACGGTCTGGACGGAGTCGAGGACGAGGAGGGACGGCTTGATGGCGTCCAGGTGGCCGAGGACGGCGGAGAGGTCCGTCTCGGCGGCCAGATAGAGGTGGTCGTCGAGCGCGCCGATGCGGTCGGCGCGCATCCGCACCTGGCTCGCGGACTCCTCTCCCGTGACATAGAGCGTGCGGTGCTCGTCGGAGGCGGCCTTGGCGGCGACGTCCAGGAGGAGGGTGGACTTGCCGACGCCCGGCTCGCCCGCCAGGAGGACGACCGCGCCGGGGACCAGCCCGCCACCGAGGACGCGGTCCAGCTCGGGCACGTGCGTCGTGCGGGCGGCGGCCTGCCTGCCGTCGACCTGGGCGATGGGCACCGCGGCGGTGGTGACCCGGCCGGGCGCGGTGGTGCGCACCGCGGGGGCGCCGCCGTGTTCCTCGACCGTGCCCCATGCCTGGCACTCGGGGCAGCGGCCGAGCCACTTCGCGGTGGTCCAGCCGCACTCGGTGCAACGGTAGGAGGGGCGCTCCTTGGCCGACGTTTTACGGGTTGCCATGGGGTCACCGTATCGGCGGGCACCGACAACGCCTGCCGCCGTCGGCCGTTGCGCCGACCGGGTGGGGCGTGCGGCCGGGAATCCGGGCTGGTGTCCCCTTTTGAGGGAGATGGTCACCCGTACGGGTTAAAAGTGTCGAAGGGGAGCGAGAGCGGCTGCATCATCCGCCTACCGTCGCCGGGTGATGAGCAGCAGGCCTGAGCACCCCACGCACACCACCGGCGCACACCGGTCGCGCGGCGCGCAGCCGCGGGAACGGTCCGGTCGCCAGGACCGCCAGATTCGCTACGACGCCTATCTGGACGGGCTGTTCACCTACTGCCTGTCCGTCCTGTGCGAGCACGACGCGGCCACCGCGGTGCTCGGCGAGACGCTGGCGCTGGCCGAGCGGCACCACGGCCGGCGCCCGTCCGCCCCGGACCTCTACCGCCCCTGGCTCTACGCCCTGGCCCGCTGGGCCTGCCTGCGCCGCCTCGCGGAACGCAGCGGCGACGCCGACGCCGAAACCGCCGCCGACGCCGAGGCGCGGCAGCGCGAACTGGCCGCGCTGGCCTGGCCGGAGGCGGCCGGGACCACCCCCGAGCAGCGCGAGGTGCTGGAGCTCTCGGTACGCCACCACCTCCCGTCGGGCGAGGTCGCGGCGGTGCTCGGCGCCGAACCGGCCGCCACCCGTGTGCTGCTGGCCGCCGCCTGCTGCGAGGTCGAGCGGACCCGGGCCGCGCTGGCCGTCGTCGAACGTGGCCGATGTCCCGAGGTCGCGCAGGTGGCGGGCGATTCCCAGATGCTGCTGGGCGCGGCGCTGCGCCGGGAGCTGGTGCGGCATGTGGACGACTGCGCCGAGTGCCGGCGGACCGCGGAACGGGCCACCGCCACCGGGCCGTGGCCGGGAACCGCGCCCGCGGCGGCGGGCTCGCTGCCGCTGGTCGCCGCGCCGCGGGAGGCGGTGTCGGCCGCGATGGCGGCGGCCCGGCGGTCGCGGTCGGGGCGTGCGGAGGGCGTGGCGGGCGCGGGCGTGGCGGCGGGCGGCGGGCGCGCGGGCCGGGTGCCTGGGGCAAACGGTTCTCCTCGCTATGACCGCAGCGGATTCCCCGTAGGCCCCACCGACCGGGCGGCCCGCCGCCGACGGCTGCGCAACCGGGCGCTGACCACCACCGTCGTCGCGACCGTGCTGGCCGCGCCGGTGTTCGCCGTATGGGCCGCGTACCGCCAGGCCCCGCCGACCGAGGAGACGACGGACGGCACCCCCGCGGTGACGGCCAATGAGCCCGAGAGCGACGGCGGCCGGCTCAACGGCCGCCGCTACGAGAACGCCGGCAACGCCCAAACAACCCCCGGCCCGGCCTTCTCGCCCGGCGCGACGTCCGATGTGTCGGCCCAGGTGATCGGCGCGGACGGCACCCCGCTGCGGCTGCCCGGGCCCGCCCGGGACCGGACCGGGCCCGGGCGGCTGACCGTCACGGCGCAGCCGAGCGGCGGGACGACGGTCATCACGCTCAGCGCGTCCGGCGGGGCCCCGGTGCGCTGGACGGCGTCGGCCGGTGCGCCCTGGATCCAGATGAGCCATACGGCCGGGGTGCTGCGGCCGGGGGAGTCCACGACGATCACGGTCTATGTCGATCACGACCGGGAGCCCGAGGGCCACTGGCGCACCCGTATCGCGATCGAGCCCGGCGGCACCGCCGTCACGATGGAGGGCCACGGCGTGACCGAGCCGGACCCCGACCCGAGCGCCCCCTCACCCACGGACCCGACGCCGACCCCACCGAAGCCGACCCCGACCCCGCCGGCACCGACCCCGACGCCCACGGACCCGACCCCGACGCCGCAGCCGACGGACTCGCCGCCCAGCACGTCCCCGACTCCGCAGCCGTCCACCACGGCAAACCCCGCCCGCTGACCTCGGGACCTCGGGACCTCGGGACCTCGGGACCTCGGGAACTCCTGGAATACCGCCCGGCCCGGTCACGTTGTGGCCCCGCAGGGGGCGCTCACACCCCCTAGGTGATCTGTTCCCCCGCCCCTTAGGGCCCCCGCCCCTTAGGGCCCCCGCCCCGAGCCCCCCCACCCCGAGCCCCCAGGCCAGGTACACGCACCCCTAGGCCCGGCAGACGCACGCCGCCAGCGACGTGTGCCTCCTCCAGCCCAGCGTCTCGTACAGCGCGCGTCCGTCGTCGGTCGCGCCCAGGATGCCGAGGCTCGCGCCCTCGGCCGCGGCGTGGTCGGCGAGGGTGCGCATCACGAAGTCCCCCAGGCCGCGGCGGCGGTGGGCTTCCTCGGTCACCACGCGGCCCACGACGGTGGCCTGTCCGAGGACGGCCATCTGCCCCGTGGCGGCGGGTCCGCCTGCTGCGTCGCGCACCTGGACGTAGGTGACACCGTCCCGGGTCTCCACGGACGCGGTGTAGCCCTCGGGTGGCGCCGGGTCCGTAGGCCTCAGCTCCACGGCCATCAGATGGCCCGTCTCCTCCTTGTCCACGACCCAGCCCTCGGGGAGCCAGCCCGCGACCTCATCCGGTTCCATGGGGACCTTGAGCCAGGTGTGCGGCACGTTCACGGACGCGGCGGCCCGGCGTACCGAGGCCTCTGTGGCGGCGGGCAGTACATGGCGCCCGTGGTCCGGATCGCCCACCTCGCTGGAGAAGCCCCAGGGCTTCTCCAGCGGCGGCGGTGTGCCGCGTGACACGGCCCAGCCGGACACCCAGGTGCTGACCAGTTCCGGAACCATCAAGCCGATCGAGTCCGTCAAGCCCGTCGAACCCGTCGAACCCGTCAAGCTCATCGACCCCATCGACCCCATCGTGCCCTCCCGAAGTAATAGGCAACTTCCGGGAGGGCGCATTACGGCGGGGTGCCGGGGTGAGGCATCTCCTTTATCGCGATCGCGGCCCAGCGGGCGGCGGTCGTCACGGCCAGGCGTGCAGCACTCCGGCGGGGGCCCAGGGCCCCCGCCCCGACCTACTTCTTCGCCTCCGAAGCCTTCGCCCCCGCCGGCTTCGGATCCGCCGGATGCGGCGCCATCGGCAGCGTCGCCGCCAGCCGCTCCTCGCACAGCTCGGCGAGCTTGGCGTAGCCCTTCTTGCCCATCAGCTCGGTCAGCTCCGGCTTGTACGTGACATAGACCGGCTCGCCCGCGCCGTGCGCCGAGGTCGCCGAGGTGCACCACCAGTGCAGGTCATGGCCGCCCGGACCCCAGCCGCGCCGGTCGTACTCGCCGATCGTCACCTGGAGGATCCGGGTGTCGTCGGGCCGCTCGATCCAGTCGTAGGTGCGCCGCACCGGCAGCTGCCAGCAGACGTCGGGCTTGGTCTCCAGCGGTTCGCGGCCCTCGCGCAGCGCGAGGATGTGCAGCGAGCAGCCCGCGCCGGCCGCGAAGCCGGGGCGGTTCTGGAAGATGCACGAGCCCTGCCAGCGGCGGGTCTGCCGCTCGCCGTCCTCGTCCTCCTCGGTCCAGCCGGTCTGCGTGCCGACGTCGTGGAACTGCCACAGGTCGGGCGTGAGACGTGCCACATGCTTGGCCACCCGCTCCTCGTCCTCCTCGTCCGAGAAGTGCGCGCCGAGCGTGCAGCAGCCGTCGTCGGCCCGGCCCGCCTGGATGCCCTGGCAGCCGCTGCCGAAGATGCAGGACCAGCGCGAGGTCAGCCAGGTCAGGTCGCAGCGGAAGACCTGCTCGTCGTCGGCCGGGTCGGGGAACGTGACCCAGGCACGGGCGAAGTCGAGGCCCACCTCGTCGGGCGACGCCCCGGCGGCCACCGCTTTTTCCTGCTTGGTGTGCTTCGTCTTCTTCGCCTTTTTCGTCTTTGCCACGACTCCAGCCTAAGGCGGGCCGCAAGAGATACCTGCCGCGGCAGTAGGTTTCCCCTCATGAGACTCGGTGTCCTCGATGTGGGTTCGAATACAGTCCATCTCCTGGTGGTGGACGCACACCCCGGCGCACGCCCGCTGCCCGCCTACTCGCACAAGGCGGAGCTGCGCCTTGCCGAACTCCTCGACGACGGAGCCATAAGCGACCACGGGGTGGAGCGGCTGGTGGCCACCGTCCTGGAAGCGCTCCAGGTGGCCGAGGACAAGGGCGTCGAGGACGTGCTGCCGTTCGCCACCTCCGCGGTCCGCGAGGCCACCAACAGCGAGGACGTGCTGCGCCGGGTCGCCGCGGAGACCGGCGTGGAGCTGCGGGTGCTCTCGGGCCAGGACGAGGCGCGGCTGACTTTTCTCGCCGCCCGCCGCTGGCTGGGCTGGTCCTCGGGGCGGCTGCTCGTACTGGACATCGGCGGCGGCTCGCTGGAGATCGCGTACGGGCTCGACGAGGAGCCGGATGTGGCGGTCTCCCTGCCGCTCGGCGCGGGCCGGCTGACCAACCGCGATCTGCCCGGCGACCCGCCGGACACGGAGGCCGTACGGGCGCTGCGCCGCCGCGTACGGGCCGAGATCGCCCGCGTAGTGAGCGAATTCACCCGCTACGGAACGCCCGACCACGTCGTCGGCACCTCCAAGACCTTCAAGCAGCTGGCCCGGATCGCGGGCGCCGCGCGCTCGGCCGAGGGCCTGTACGTCCAGCGGGAGCTGACCCGCAAGAATCTGGAGGAGTGGGTGCCGCGGCTGGCCGGGATGGCGGCGGCGGAGCGGGCCGCGCTGCCCGGCGTGTCCGAGGGCCGCTCGCGGCAGCTGCTGGCCGGGGCACTGGTCGCGGAGGCGGCGATGGACCTGTTCGGGGTCGAGACGCTGGGCATCTGTCCGTGGGCGCTGCGCGAGGGCGTCATCCTGCGGCGGCTGGACCATCTGCCGGCTCCGGCGACGGAGTAACGCGGCGGCCCGGACCTCGTGCCCGGGGCACAGCCTTGGCCCGTACGCTGTCCCTCGTGACAGAGCCAGTGGTGCGCATCCCCGATGCGAAGGTCGCCCTGTCCACGGCCTCGGTGTATCCGGAGTCGACGGCGACGGCCTTCGAGATCGCCGCGCGCCTGGGCTACGACGGCGTCGAGGTCATGGTGTGGACCGACCCGGTCAGCCAGGACATCGAGGCGCTGCGCCGGCTGTCGGACTACCACGGGGTGCCGGTGCTGGCCATCCACGCGCCGTGTCTGCTGATCACGCAGCGGGTGTGGTCCACCGATCCGTGGGTCAAGCTCCAGCGGGCCCGTAACGCCGCGGAGAAGCTGGGCGCCTCGACGGTGGTCGTGCATCCGCCCTTCCGGTGGCAGCGCAGTTACGCCCGGGAGTTCGTGCGCGGCGTGTGGCGGATGGAGAACGAGACGGAGGTGAAGTTCGCCGTCGAGAACATGTACCCGTGGCGCTACCGGGACCGCGAGATGCTGGCGTACGCCCCGGACTGGGACCCCACCAACGACGACTACCGGCACTTCACCGTCGATCTCTCGCACACCGCCACGGCGCGCAATGACGCGGTGAAGATGGTGGAGCGGATGGGCGACCGGCTGGCGCATGTCCACCTCGCCGACGGCAACGGCTCCGCCAAGGACGAGCACCTGGTGCCGGGGCGCGGCAGTCAGCCCTGCGCCGAGGTGCTGGAGCGGCTGGCGGCCACCGGCTTCGCCGGGCATGTGGTCGTCGAGGTCAACACCCGCCGCGCGATGTCCGCCGCCGAGCGCGAGGCCGACCTCGCCGAGGCACTGGCCTTCACCCGGCTGCATCTGGCCTCGCCCACCTGGGTGCCGGGGTCGTGAGCGGGCGCAGCGAGGTATCGGCATGAGCGGGGCACCCTCGGAGGAGCCCGTGAAGCCCGCCCGCCGCCGGGGCCGCCCTGCCCGCGCCGAGGCGGCCGAGGGACCCGGCGCCCGCGAGCGGATCCTGGCGGCGGCCCGTACGGAATTCGCCGAGCGCGGCTACGACAAGACGTCGGTACGCGGCATCGCCAAGGCGGCCGAGGTGGATGCCGCGCTGGTGCACCACTACTTCGGCACCAAGGAGCAGGTTTTCGCGGCGGCCATCGAGCTGTCCTTCGCCCCCGCGCTGACCATCCCGGACGCGATCGCGGGCGGCGGCGAGGCCGGCGCGGGCGAGCGGATGGCCCGCTTCATGTTCAGCATCTGGGAGAACCCGGTCAGCCGGCCGCCGCTGCTGGCGATCATGCGCTCGGCGCTGACCAACGAGACCGCGGCGACCGTGCTGCGCGGCCTGGTCGAGCGCCGTCTCCTCCAGCGGGTGGCGGGCGAACTGCACGTCCCCGACCCGGAGTTCCGGGCGCAGCTGGCCGCAAGCCATCTGATCGGCATTGCCATGCTCCGTTACGTCATCAAGATGGAGCCGATGGCGTCCGCGGACCTGGAGGAGATCGTCGCGATGGTGACGCCGACGCTTCAGCGGTATCTGACCCAGCCCTAGACGAGTAGGTCCGCAGTCCAGGGGCCGGCGGTACGGCCGGGCGGCCGCTCCGGCGGTGTCCGTACTGCGGTCAGGCATCTCACATACCGGAGTCAGTGTCCGGATCTTGGATCAAGAGCGTAACCTCGGGATCAGCTGCTGTATGGCGCCGTTGCCGTCCGTAGTACGTATCCCGAGGGAGTGACCATCGTGCCCGAGCTGAGGTCCCGGACCGTTACCCATGGCCGCAACATGGCGGGCGCCCGCGCCCTTATGCGGGCCTCGGGTGTAGCGGGCTCGGACATCGGTAAGCCGATCATCGCGGTCGCCAACTCGTTCACCGAGTTCGTGCCCGGACACACCCACCTCGCCCCGGTCGGCCGGATCGTCTCCGACGCCATCCTGGCCGCGGGTGCCGTCCCCCGTGAGTTCAACACCATCGCCGTCGACGACGGCATCGCCATGGGCCACGGCGGCATGCTGTACTCCCTGCCCTCCCGCGACCTGATCGCGGACTCGGTGGAGTACATGGTCGAGGCGCACTGCGCCGACGCGCTGATCTGCATCTCCAACTGCGACAAGATCACCCCGGGCATGCTGATGGCCGCCATGCGCCTGAACATCCCGGCGGTCTTCGTCTCCGGCGGCCCCATGGAGGCCGGCCAGGCCACCCTCGTGGACGGCACGGTCCGCAAGCTGGACCTGATCAACGCCATCGTCGACGCCGTCAACGACAACGTCTCCGACGAGGACGTCCTCCGCATCGAGGAAAACGCGTGCCCCACCTGCGGCTCGTGTTCGGGCATGTTCACCGCCAACTCGATGAACTGCCTGACGGAGGCCATCGGTCTCTCCCTGCCCGGCAACGGCTCGGTGCTCGCCACCCACACCGCCCGCCGCGCCCTGTACGAGAACGCCGGCCGTACGGTCGTGGAGATCACCAAGCGCTACTACGAGGACGACGACGAGTCCGTCCTGCCGCGCAACATCGCCACCCGCGCCTCCTTCGAGAACGCCATGGCCCTCGACATCGCCATGGGCGGCTCCACCAACACCATCCTCCACCTGCTCGCCGCCGCCCAGGAGGCCGAGCTGGACTACGACCTCAAGGACATCAACGAGGTCTCCCGGCGCGTCCCGTGCCTGGCCAAGGTCGCGCCGAACGTCGCCCCCGGCGGCACGTACTACATGGAGGACGTGCACCGCGCCGGCGGCATCCCCGCCATCCTCGGCGAGCTCTACCGCGGCGGACTGCTCAACGAGGACGTGCACTCCGTCCACTCCGCCTCGCTCGCGGAGCACCTCAAGACCTGGGACGTGCGCGGCGGTTCCCCCTCCGCCGAGGCGCTCGAACTGTGGCACGCGGCCCCCGGCTGCAAGCGCTCCGCCACGGCCTTCTCCCAGTCCGAGCGCTGGGAGTCCCTCGACGTGGACGCCGAGGGCGGCTGCATCCGCTCCGTCGAGCACGCCTACTCCAAGGACGGCGGCCTGGCGGTCCTCAAGGGCAACATCGCCGAGGACGGCTGCGTCGTGAAGACCGCCGGCGTCGACGAGTCCATCTGGACCTTCGAGGGCCCGGCCGTGGTCTGCGAATCGCAGGAAGAGGCCGTCGACAAGATCCTCACCAAGCAGATCAAGGAAGGCGACGTCGTCGTCATCCGCTACGAGGGCCCCAAGGGCGGCCCCGGCATGCAGGAGATGCTCTACCCGACGTCCTTCCTCAAGGGCCGCGGCCTCGGCAAGGCCTGCGCGCTGGTCACCGACGGCCGCTTCTCCGGCGGCACCTCCGGCCTCTCCATCGGCCACGCCTCGCCCGAGGCGGCCTCCGGCGGCACCATCGCGCTCGTCGAGGACGGCGACCGGATCCGTATCGACATCCCCCACCGAACGATCGAACTCCTCGTCAGCGACGAGGAGTTGGCGGCCCGCCGCGAGGCCCTGGGCGGCGTCTACGCCCCCAAGTCCCGCCAGCGCAAGGTCTCGGCGGCCCTGCGGGCGTACGCGGCGATGGCAACCAGCGCGGACAAGGGCGCGGTGCGCGATGTGAGCAACCTCGGCTGAGCGTTGTGAGCAAGCTCGGCTGAGCCGACGCAGTCGCGCGGGAGCCGTACGGGCCCCGTCCGCTGGATTTACCGGCGGGCGGGGTCCTTTGTGTTTCGGCTACCCGATGGGACAGCGCAGTTCGGGAAGGGAACGGTTCGGAGAGCACGTCACCAAGGCCAGCGACAGGAACGAAGGGCGTTCGAGGTAGAAGCCCAGAGACACGTCACCACCCCATCCGAGTCGCTCTGCGGCAGAGCTGCCGAGTGTGGCCAGATGGGCTGTGCCTCGGTGAGCGCCGGAATCGAAGCGAGGGGCGTACTGCGCCAGTTGCTCCCCGAGCCAGGCTGCTGCCTCTCGCGCCCCTTCCCATGTCCCCAGGACGGAGGTCACGGGCTTCATCAGCCAGTGAGCTGTCTCGATGGGGGGAAGGTTGGTATGCGGGAATTCCGCTACAACGTCCCGGTACCGATCGTGCAGCCGGTAGCGCTCCCCGTCGTCAGGCCCTGCTGCCGGGGGCGGCTCGGGATGCGGAGGCCGCCGTAGGCCCTCTTCGTCGAAGCGCTGTTTCGGGCCCGTCCACAGATACCCATGGTGGTGCACAGTCGTCGTCCCGTTCGGCTCAGATGGGGTTGTTGGGACCAAGCCGGTCTCGGCCCCCCCCCGGGGAAGGGCCGAGACCGGCTGGAGCTGAGGGGCAGCGTCAGGCCGAGAGCCCGAACCGCGCTGGGTTGAGACCCGCCGCGTCCAGTTCAGCCGTGGTGAATCGGAGGGGCTCGCTACCCGGTCGCTTGCTGTCGCCAACTGCCCAGGCGTCCGGGCCGATGCGCGCGAGGGTCACGCAGGATTCCCCGTCCGGGTGGGTGTTGCCTCCGCATGCTGTGGTGAATACGGCGCCATCGATGGTGAGTGCGTACAGGTCGGTTCCGTTGTGCATCGGTGTGCCTTCCTGATCGTCTGCCGCGTGCCGACCGTCTGTCGGCACGGATATATCTTCGGCAGCGGTCAGCGCACGGCCTAGCGTGTTTCCTGTTCCCGCAAGAATCCGTCCCTGATGCGTTCGACCATGTCGCGCATTCCATCGCCGGACAGGGCCATCTGCTCGAAACCCTGAAACTTTCGAACGTAGAGGTCGACGTCCCGCGGGTCGGTCACGGTCACTTCTGCGTGAACCGTTTCGACCGTAACCATGCGGTCATCCCGGATGACGAAAGAGTGGTTCGCTACATCGTTTTGCCGCACTTCGAGGGGGACGACTCGTATGTCCACGTGGGACAGCCGGGAAATGGAGACGATCCGGTCAAGCTGAGCGGCCATCATCTGCGGCGAGACGATCCGCCACCGGAGAACCGGTTCCGTGATGATGAAGTGCAATGACTTGGTGCCGTCGTAGAGGACGGCTTGACGGTCGATCCTCCCGGCGATGGTGCGCGCCAGAGAATCCTCGCTCAGGTCGTGACGCTGCAGAACGGCCTTGACGTATTCCGGTGTCTGGAGCAGTCCGGGAACCAGGGCGGACTGAAAGAGCCGAAGCGTCGTCATCTGCGCTTCGAGCGCCTTGGTGGCCTGCTGACCTTTGTGGAGGCCGGCCCGCTGCAGCAGCCGCCAGGCGGTCACCTCGGTCGCGGCGGCGCGTGCCGCGTTCGTGTACTCCGCTTTGACCTCGTCGGATACGCCGATTGCGCTCAGGATGCGTTCGACGTCGGTCGGGCTCGGCGACAGCTTTGCATTCTCGATCTTGGAAAGCTTGGACGGCGACATGAGTGCGCTGCGGGCCACTGCTTTGGCCTCCTTTTTGGATGCCATGCGCAGTGCCCGCAGCGCGGCCCCGAGCTGTGCTCTGTTCATTCGCCGTGCTTGGCCCACCAATCAGTGAACGGCACCGCACGGGCGAGCGCTTCGTCCCGGTGGCCGACGAACTCTGCCGCGCGGCCGGGCGGCAGCACATCAGCCCCGAGAAATGCGCCGTGATCGTCGTAGCGCATGACGGCGGCGCTCTCTGCATCGAAAAGCCAGAAATCGGGGACGCCCGCCAGCGGGTTGGGTTGTTCGGTGACGTCGAGGATGAAGAACTCTTCCCCGCCGGTCATGTTCTTCTGATACCCCCACCCGAGTTCGAACCTGAGATAGTCCGTCAGCGGGCGGGTCACGATGTGTACGCGATGAATGCGCTTTCCCTGGCTCGTATGCGACCGAAGCTCAGCCACCCAGCGGGAGTTGTAGTCCTGTGGTTGCGGTTGCCCGGACAGGAACGTCCGATAGGCGTCGACATTCCCGGAGTTGCTGTAGTCGTCCAGGGATTCCAGCCGGAACGCCTCTTGCTCGAACGTGTCGAAGAGGTCTCCGAGGGTCTTAGATGAGCTGGTCACGGATGGCCTTCCGAATGAGGTCGATCGGGATCTCCACGAGGGTTTCGTGAGCGGGAATCCGTAAGCCGTGGTTGGTCGGGGTTTCCCCCTGTACCAGGAGGGTGTCGCGGTCCGTCGCGTACAGCGTCGGGCAATCCTTCTTGTCGCACGTACTGACCAGCTTGGTCACCTTCATGGTCACCGGTTCCCCTCTGCCGTGCCGCTGGTTCGCGGCGTTGTACTCGATGCTCCCGAGGCCGTGGCTCAGGGGTCAAGGGATCATGGTTGACGGAACGGGAAACCAGGCAGCGGCCCCCGTCGCGTCAGTGACGGGGGCCGGTCTATTTGGGGCTTGGTGCGTCAGACGCCGGGCAGCGCCCCGCCCTTCACGGCGGTGACGAACGACGACCAGGCGGCCGGCTCGAAGAGGAGCGCGGGGCCGTGGGGGTTCTTGCTGTCGCGGACGGGGACGACAGTGGGGAAGTCGTCGGCGACCTCGATGCAGGCGCCGCCGTCTTGGTTGCTGTAGCTGGACTTGCGCCAGGTGGCGGTGCTCAGGTCGATGGTTCGCACGGCACTTCCTCCAACATCTGAACAATGAACTTCCGTGAGTCGGCCGGGCTCAACGCCAGGTCGCGAACCGCATCGTACGCGTGTTGCAGCCGTTCGACGGAAGCCGATTCCTCGACGAGTTCGCCCGAATATCCGGTCTCCACCCATGTCGCGGTGCGGCCGCCCGGGAGCCGCAGGAACATGGTGTCGGTGTTCGACAGGGCGTGGAGTCCGACGCTATAGCGCACCACCTGAACGGTGATGTTCGGCCGCTCCCCCATGGCCACGAGGTGTTCAAGCTGACTCCGCCACTCGTTGGCGTCGGCCAGCGGCGTGCGCAGCACAGTCTCGGACAGGATGGTGCGGAACTGCGGCGCATTGTCTGCGTGCAGCACCTCGCAGCGTCCTGTGCGAGCATCCACCTGCCGCGTTAGTGCGTCGCCGCTGAGGCCTCCAGCCGAGAGCAGCTCGCGTGCGTAGCCCGGCGTCTGCAGCAGCCCATGCAGGGTGCTGACCCCGTAATGCCAGAGGTTCACCGCTTCACGCTCCAGGTACATGTAGCGGCGGTACCGCTCCTTGAACTGGGTGTGATCCGCGGCCGCCAACTCCCAGAGCGCCAGCAGCAGTCCAGGCGTCCCGTAGTGCTGGTCAAGTGCCTCGGCGACCTCCGGGCCCCCGATCGTCTGCCCCTTCTCCATCTTCCCGAAAAGGGACGAGTCCCAGCCCAGCGCCTTGCCGAGCTGCCGCAGGCTCTCCCCTCGCTGCACGCGCAGTAAGCGCAGCTCTTCCGCAAGCCGTCGGCGCGGCTCCTGGCTCCGACCCGTGACCGTTCTCCTCTGCGGCATGGGCGCTCCTCCTCCGTGGAAGGTGTGGAATTTGCGGTCCGGGGCGTGGAACTACGGGCCCGCAAGGGGCATTTGCGCCCTTCTCCTGGTGCATTCTCGTAACGCCCGGACCACGCAGCGTAGTTGCGTGCCGGTGCTTCACATACGGAAACGGCAGACGGCAGACAGGAACGGCACCATGACGGCAGAGAAGTTGGCAGAAGCGGCAGCGGCATGCGACGAGTTGGCGGCGGCGCTCGCGCGGGCGGGCATCGTGCTGCCGTCGCTGGGGCTGGACCCGGTGTCGTACAGCTACGAACGGCCCCGCGTGCTGGTCGAGTTGGGGCGGTGCAACCTGGAGACGACGTACCAGCTCATCGGCGTGCTGAAGAGGGCGGTGGACCGGTGACTGCGCGCCTCGTACCGCGCCTCGGACGGCGACTCCTTGCGCTGCTTCTCCCCGCAGGCGGCAGGCACCGTGCCACCGCCACCCCGCAGCCGGCCCCCGCCCCGCCCCTGGGGCACCACCGCAGCCGCCTCCCGCGTCACAAGAGCCCCTACGCCCGCGACGCGGCCGAGAACAGGCCTTTGCTGGACACGCGGAATTCCGTACGCCCCTACGTACTCACGGATACGGATACCGACACGGGCATCGGCACCGACGTTGATACGTACGACCTGGCGGCGGCCTGAGACGGCCGGCCGACGGCCCGCGGACATCAGCCCGTACATCTCCCCGGCGTGCCACATCGGCACACACGCGAAGTGTGACAAGGGCACCCCGGAAGCTGCCACCACGGTGCCAGGATTCCGGCGCGAGGCGTGCGCCTGCTGTTGCCATGCCGCTCTACGGTCCGGCCGTCACCAGTCGGCCGGGTCCTTGGTCGCCGTCCCGAAAACCGTCCCGTTGGGCGCCGTCGCGTAGATCTGGCCGCCGCGGGCATCCACCACCGGGGCGGGCAGGGACGACAGGAAGCCGTTGTGGCGGTCGGCGGCCAGCTGTGGCGGGGTCTGCCCGAGCAGGGAGCCGTTGCGGGTGTCGAGGGCCAGCAGCCGTCCGTCGCCCGCGGTGAAGTACAGGCGGTTGCCGCTGACCACGGGCGCCGAGACCCGGCTGACCGAGGTCTCCACGTCCCAGGCCCGTTCGCCGACGGCCCGCAGTGAGCCGCCCTCGGCCAGGAGGTACACCGTCTCGCCGCGCACCACGGCCGCCACGGTGCCCTCGAGCGGGGCGGTGAGGGGGATGCGCCGGGTGCGTTTGGTGTGCGGGTCGTAGCTGACGACGGCGGTGGTGATGAAGGGGGACTGCGGGTCGACGGCGATGAAGTAGAGCGTGCCGGAGGAGCCGGTGCCCGCCAGGGTGAGGGAGCCGGGCAGCCGCCGCGCCCAGTGGACCGAACCGTCCTCCGGGTCGATCGCGGTGACCTGGGTGTGGGAGCTGTCGACGGCGTTGTCGGCGGCGTAGGCGGTACGGGCGGTACGGGCGTCGCCGAAGGCGGTGAACAAGGCCTGCTGGTGGCCGGCGAAGCGTTTGTGCCAGCGCTGCCGGTGGGTCGCGCTGTCCAGCGCGGTCACCGTGCCGTCCCCGTCGGCGAGCAGGACGCGGTCGCCGACGACGCGGGCCCCGCCCTCGTACCGGGTCAGGTCCTGGCTCCAGCGGACGGCGCCCTTCCCCTTGACCGACGGGTCGAGCGCCGTCACCCGCTTGCTGTCGGGGGAGAAGACATACAGCAGTCCGCCCGACAGGACCGGCGGCCTGGGCGCCCGCGCCGTGGCGGGTCCGCCGGTGCTCCGCCACACCACGCGCCCGGTGTCCGCGTCCAGGCGGGCGGCCCGCACCCCGGGCTGGGTGCAGAAGACGGCGCCGGAGCCGGCCGTGCAGAACGGGATCTCGGCGCGGTGGCCGGCCGGGCGCTTGAGGAGCGTGGTCCGCCAGGGGTGGAAGGCGGTGCGGGGCTCGCTGGGCGGATGGGTCTGTAGCGCGGGGTCGTGGTCCGCGGCGCCGGGCATCAGCGCGCGTACGCCCATGAAGCCGCCGGCACCGGCGAGGAGCAGTGCCACGGCGGCCCAGAGGGGCCAGTGGCGGCGGGCCGGGCGGGTGGCCGGGGCGCCTGCGGAGGGCGCGGCGTCGCCTGCGGCGGTGCCCGTACGGGAATCCGCACGGGAGGTGGGGGAGCCCGGACGGGAAGCGGGGGAATCCGTGTGGACGCCGCCCCGTGCGGTCGCCCCCGCAGCCGATTCCGCAGCCGACCCCGCGTCCGCCCCCGTATCCGTCTCCGCGTCCGTACCGACCCCGCTGCGGAGCACCGAACCGGCCCGGACATGGGTGGCCTCGGCCCGCGACGGGGCGGACTCGGCGCGGACCGGCTGCCGTTGGGCCGGTATCCGCGCGTCCGGAGCCGGGGCCGGCGCGAGCAGCCGGTCGTGCAGCTCCGTGGGCAGACCGGCATGGAGCTCGGGGTCCAGCTCGCTGTGCAGCAGCCGCATCAGCAGGTCCGGCGTCGGCCGGTCGGCCGGATCCTTCGCCAGGCAGCTCTCGATCAGCGGCGCCAGCTCATCCGGTACGCCGGTCAGATCCGCCTCGTCGTGCACCACCTGATACGCCACCAGGTACGGGCTCTCCGAGTCGAACGGGCCGCTCCCGGTCGCCGCATGGACCAGCACCGACCCCAGTGCGAACACATCCGCCGCCGGGCCCACCTCGCGTGGCCGCTGGAACTGCTCGGGCGCCATGAAAGGGGGAGTGCCGATCAACTTGCCGGTCTCGGTGCGCATTTCGCTGTCCGACGGACGCGAGATACCGAAATCGATGACTTTCGGGCCGTCGGCGGCCAGCAGAACATTTCCCGGCTTCAGATCGCGGTGCACGACCCCGGCGCGATGGATGTCGCGCAGCGCCTCGGCGAGGCCACAGGCCAGTCGGCGCACCTCGTCGGGTGCCATCGGCCCCTTCCGTTTCACATGGTCGGAAAGGGTCGGGCCAGGAATGTGGAGGGTCGCCATCCAGGGCCGTTCGGCGTCCGGATCGGCGTCCACGACCGGCGCGGTAAAGGCCCCGCTGACCCGGCGGGCGGCCGCCACCTCCTGTCGGAACCGCCCCCTGAACTCCGGGTCCTGGGCGAACTCCGCGTGAATGACCTTGACCGCGAGCAGCAGCCCCGAGGACGAGCGCGCCAAATGCACCACGCCCATACCGCCGGAGCCCAGCCGTGCCTCCAGGCGATAGTGACCGGCGTATTCCGGACGCTCCGCTTCCGGGCCGGCCCCGGAATCACGCAGCGGCGGCATCGCTCCACCCCCGTGTCCTGCCGTGTGCAATTCGGTCGCAGGTGCGACGCGCGGAGCCTAGTCGATGCCACGTGCGAGATGAACGAGGCTTGCTAGCGTGCCCGTTGCACGTCCGAAAATGCCCGGCGGAACGGGCACCAACAGGAACGCATGAGTCACCAACGGGGGAACACGAAATGACCACACAGGATCATCGGGACGATTACCTGGACCTGGACGCGATCGTCGGCAGCCTGGACGACAGCGCGGACGCGAGCACCGCAGGCGACGCGGACGGCACCGCGCCGGCCGCCCGGGCGGCCCTGCACCACAGCTCCTACGCCACCGCCCCCGGCTACCGTCTCAAGGTCCGCCAGGGCCCCGGCACCGATACGCCGGTCGTGCGGCGGCTGGCCGAGGGCGCCCGGATCCAGATCCGCTGCCAGACCCGCGGCCAGCGGGTCAGCGGCCCGTACGGCACCTCGAACATCTGGGACAACATCGCACCGGGCGAGTACGTCTCCGACGCCTACGTCCGCACCGGCAGCAGCGGGATGGTCACGCAGAGCTGCATGAACTGAACCCCGCGGGAGCCTGGGGCCGCCGGGGCCGCCGGGGCCGCCGGGGCCGCTGGGGCCGCCGGGGCCGCTCTCCGGCCCCGGCTCCCGTCGCCGGGGCTGCTATCTGCTGGGAGCTTGGTCATCGAAGCACTGTGTCCCTCAAGTTGTGTTGCCGGCGGGCCGGTTGTCAGTGGTGGTCTATAGGCTGGTCAGGTGCGTCATCAGCAGGGGCTTCGGTTCGAACTGGCCCCCACCTCGGAGCAGGCGGCCCTCATGGGGCGTCACTGAAGACCTACGGCATCCCGGAGAATCAGCTCACCAAGGTTCCGTGGTCGGCGCCGGCGGTGGAGAAGGAAGGGCGAACCGCCCATCCGGAGCGCTACCCGTGGTTCTCCGAGGGCAAGATGTCCTCTCGTGTGCCGAAGGAAGCCTGCCGGGTGCGTGCTGCAGGGCTGAAGAACTACTTCGACTCCCGTGCCGGAAAGCGCAACGGCGTCCGGTTGGGCTGGCCGAAGTGGCGCAAGCGTCAGCACGGCTCCCGTTTCCGCTACGACGCCGACCGCGCCAAGCCGCTCGATGCCTGCACTGTCCGCCTGCCTGCCATCGGCGACGTGGCCACCCGAGAAAACATGTCCTGGCTCACCGACCGCATGGCAGCCGGCCACGCCCGCATCCTCGGCGCGACCGTACGCGAGCAGGCCGGACGGTGGTGGGTCTCCTTTCAGATCGAGGTGGACCGCGACGACATCAACAAGCGGCACCAGGCCGCCGAGGAGGCCCCGGCGTGCGGGATCGATCTCGGGCTGAAGACGTTCGCGGTCATCAAGAACAGCGACGGCAGCACCGAAGAGATCCACGCTCCGAAGCCGCTGAAGGCCGCACAGCGTGCCCTGAAGCGGGCCAACCGCAAACTCGCCCGCAGCAAGGAGGACTCCAACAACCGGGCCAAGGCCCGGCGCCGTGTCGCGCAGCTCCACCTGCGCGTCGCCGACCGGCGCAGGGGCTTCCTGCACAAGACCACCACCAGGCTGACGAGAACCAGGTCGGCCATCGCCGTGGAGACCCTGAACGTCCAGGGCATGGTCAAAAACCGCAGGCTGGCCCGCGCCATCAGTGATGCCGGGTTCGGCAAGTTCGTCCGCCAGATCGCACCTGGGTCTGCCCCGGATGCGGCGCCGTCCACGACAGAGATCACCACGCGGCCGGCAACCTCCTCGCCGCGATGCGCACCGAGCAAGACTGACATCAAAACCCTCGCCGGGAAGTTCCCCGGAGAGGAAAAACGCCTCGTGGAGACCACGTAAGACCTCACTCTCCGGAGTCGGCGGCGGTCGATGAAGCAGGAAGATGATCAGCGAAGGAATCGCTGAGATTCACGCAACGGATAATCGATGCCATGAGTGATAGTGATGAGCAGACGCCCGGCGGCCCGAAGCGGGACGACGAGGGAGCCGGCGGCCCGGAGCCCGAGGAGATCCGGTTCTTCGGCACCACCTGGGTCCACCACGACGGCGGCTACGCCCTGCGCCGGGCCGGTGTCGCGGTGGGTTCGCTCGTGCTCGCCGCCGTCGGGGCGCTCGTCCTGCGCTTCGCTTTCCAGGGTCTGGAATTCGGCAACGTCGGCCCGCTCGTCAGCATCCTCGTCGTCGCCGGTTTCGCCGTCTGCAGCGCTCTCGCGTTCCGCCGCACCTGGGAGGGCTTCGTCCGGCGCCCCGATCCGTCCACCGCGAGCGCCGCCGACAAATCCGCCCAGAGTCTGATGCTCATCGGCTTCATCGGCTCCCTCCTGGCCTACTTCTGCCGCAGCCTGACCGAGGCCCCCGGAGAGAAACTCCGCCGCGCCGAGTACGAGGCGGCCCGCGAACGCCACGAGCGCCGCCGCAACGCCCGCACCGGCAACCCGGCCGCGAAGCAGCCCAAGCCAAAGGGCAAGAAGCGCCGCTAGGCCGTTGTTGGTCCAGTGCCGCTAGGCCGTTTGTCGGTCGGGCCGGCTGACCGCTGGCCGGGTTGTGCCGTCAAGTGACCAACCTCGACAGCGCGGCATCCTGGCCCGCATCACCACACGGCCCTTATTGCCACAAAGAGTGCCGGCCGGTTGGCCACCGCCCCGAATGCAATAGGGCCGTAAATGGATAATTAAACAATCGTTGAAGTTCCGAAAACTCCGTCAAGGGAAACCCATGGTCAGGCCACGACCTGGGATGCCTAGTCTCGTGGTGAACCGCGGTTCGCAGGACACGCAGCAGGTCATCGGCTGCGTGCCTTTTTCCGGCATGGCCGGACGCATTCCATGCAACACCCAACGGGGAGGCCCTTGATGTCCGGATTTCATGCGCCATCACAGGACGAGTTCCATGAATACTCCGGCCTGACGGCCAAACAGGCCCATCACCTCCACGACATTCAGAGCTATACCAGCCACCACTGCAGTAAAGACGATGACCTGGACGGCCTTCTTCTGCCCCTGCGTTTGCTCGTCCCGCAGACGGCCGACTTCTTCTCCGGCAAGCTCGCCCAGTGCCATCGGGGCATGGGTGTCATCGGGGACAAGGTTCACCGGACGAGCAGCGACTACGCCTCGGCCGACCATCAGGCCATGACGGACCTGCACGCCATCTACCCGGGAGCGATCTCCCACTTCCCGAACATCGCGAGCCTCCCGGGCGCCTCCCGGGTCGGTAACTTCACCGACGAGGCGGTGTCCCTCAAGGAGCCGGTCAACGCGGAAGAGGCCACCGCGAAGAACATCCACCACCAGCTCAGGCTGCTGGGCCTGAAGAGCGAACTGAAGACCGCCGACAAGGTATTCAAGTTCTTCACCGGGCAGAGCCTGGTCGAACTCCTCCTCAAGCCCCTGACCGGTGACTACGGCCGCTTGATGTCTCTGCACGAGGCCTACGACACCATGGGCGAGGCCGCTTACACCGTCGCCGGAACCCTTCGCAAGGGCTCCTGGGCCCTCGGGAGCGAGTGGAAGGGGGACACCGGCACCGCCTTCGACTCCTACCTGTTCCGGTGGACGATGGGCATCGGTGGGGTCGGGGACGCCGCCAAGACGGTGGCCAAGGCGTACAAGGTCGGCTACGACATCGTCATCGTCCTCGTCCACCAGGCGCTGCGGAAGCTCAATGAGCTGATCGAGGAGGAGATCGAGGCGCTCGCCAAGGAGGGCGCGGAGATGCTGGCGGGTGACGCGGCCATCGAGGCTGTCGGGCTCGGTCCCGAGGATCCGCTGGCAGACATCGGCGTCGGCATCTACTCGGCCTACAAGCTCTACAAGATGTACAAGATCATCAGCAAGATCATCACTGCCATCAACATCATCGAGGGCATCTACAAGGCGATCGAAGCGGCGATCAAGGGGATCGAGGAATCGGTCAAGAAGGTCAGCGAGGCGCTGCACTCCCCGATGCCGACGGTGGACAGCCTCATCAACGATGTGGAGCAGCGGGGCTTCGAGTTCGAAAAGAGCGGCGGTTGGAGCGCTACCGCGGGCGCCGCACGCATCGGCATGCTCCCCGCGGCCTGACGCACTCGGCCGGGTCCGCCCGGCCGACGCCGTCCCCCTTCCTGACCTTTCCTGACCCTTCGCCCCGCAGGGAGCGCACCATGTCGTCGTACGATTCCTTCCCAGCCCAGTACCCCGGCCCGTCCCACCCGCCGCTGGACCCCGCCGACGAAGAGCGCCTGGCGGCCACGGACCGGCTCGGCGACGACCTGCTGGAGAGCAAGACCGAGCGCCAGGACGAGGTGACCCGGGAAATCTACGAGCAGCTCCGAGCGGGATCGGAAGTGGACGACATCAAACACCTCATCGCCAAGCTGAGCCGGGCGGGCACCGAGGACGCGGCCAACCGGCCGCTCGGCGAGGCGGCCAAGGGGCGACGTCCGTGATCCAGTCGCTCGGCTCCTTCACCGTCAGTGTCGAGTACGCCCGCGCCCACACCACCTTCCTGGTCAAGGTGGACGGGCAGCGGGAGCCGGTGGCGCGTATGCACAGGGAGGTGCACTACGAGGGCGTGCGCCCCTACACCGTCACCGCAGGACCGGGTCTGACGGAGTGCGTCGGGTACGTCAACGAGTGGAAGGCATTGCTGCCCGACCGCACGACGGTGGGGACCGTGGAGCGCAAAAGCCGCACGAACGGCGCGGACCGCTGGACATTCGCTCAGCACGACCTGGGGGAACTGGCCGGTGAGCCGGCGGGCGCCGGGAGTCGGCTGCGTCACGCCTCCCCGTTGCGGATGGCCTTCGACGCCGCACAGGTCAACAATGTCCTCTCACACCGCCTGCGGTTCCGGTCGGACGAGTCCGCAGGCTTCGAGTTCTCCCGGCCCGCCGGGATCCGCTCCAGCTACGTGGTCACGGTGCATGACCCCCGCGTCAGCCGTCTCCTGGTGCTCTCCTGTCTCGCGCAGTTCAACCGGTACGTCGCGTCCGACCCGCGCAAAAACCTGGTCGACCTGGTCTCCAACCCGCTCAAGGACTGAGGCCTGCCGCGCAGTCACCGGAAGGCCGGCGCGGTCGCTGACCGCATGAGGGCCGCCGCGCTCCGGCGCAGCGGCCCTCACGCATGCCGGTGGAGGGCCAACGGTTCATCAATTCCGGGCGCCCGCCCCGTATCGCAGGCAGGATGACCCGTATGCCCCAACGCCCCCACCAGGAACGCTCGTCCCGGCCCCCCACCCGTGCCGCCCGCGCCCGCTCCTTCGATGCGGTGGCCGCCCAGTACGCGGCATCGCGCCCCGGCTATCCCCCGGAGCTCTTCGACGCGATCGAGGAGCGCGCCGGCCGCTCGCTCAAGGGGGCACGGGTGCTGGACGTCGGGGCGGGCACCGGCATCGCCACCGCGCTGCTGGCCGCGCGCGGCGCCCAGGTCACCGCCGTCGAACCGGGCGCCGGAATGGCCGCCCAGCTGCGTGCCGACCTCCCCGCCACCCCGCTGGTGAGGGCGACCGGCGACGCCCTGCCCTTCTCCGACGCCGCCGCCTTCGACCTGGTCTGCTACGCCCAGGCCTGGCACTGGACCAACCCGGCCCGCTCGGTCCCGGAGGCGATGCGCGTACTGCGCCCGGGCGGCGCGCTCGCCCTCTGGTGGAACATCCCCCACCGGGAGACCGGCTGGGCCGTCGACCAGGACGCCCGGCTCGCCCGCCGGCTGCCCGGCTACGACCGCCACCGCGTCACGGACGACCCCGACACCCTCTTCCGCCGCCACGGCCTGCGCCCCGCATTCCGGGCGGTGGACTGGATCCGGCCGGTGCCCCTCGACACCCACCTCGCGATGCTCGGCAGCCACTCACAGTTCGCCGTCCTCGCCCCCGTAACGGCCGCCTCCGTCCTGGAGGATGAACGGGCCGCCCTCCTGGACGTCTTCCCGGGCGGCATCGTCCAGGAGGAGTACGGGGTCGACCTCACTGTCACACTCCGCCCGGCGGGGTCGTCCTAAGGGCGACGACGGAACAGCGAGGCAGAGGAGCAACCCGTGACGAACCCGCACGACACCGAGGGCATGGCCGACGACCGGCTCGCCCACTTCGAGGAGCAGCGCAGCAGGCTCTGGGCCGTCGCCTACCGGATCATGGGCACCGTCACCGACGCCGACGACGCCGTGCAGGAGACCTGGCTGCGCTGGCAGTCGCTGCCCGACGACCCGCCGGTGGCCAACCCGCGCGGCTATCTCACCACCGTGGTCAGCCGCATCTGTTACGACCTGCTGGGCTCGGCCCGCGCCCGCCGCGAGCGGTACGTCGGGCCCTGGCTCCCGGAGCCGCTGCTCGCCGGTGCCGACGCCACCGGTGGCGACGCCATCGGTGCCGCCCCCGAGGACCGGGTCACCCTCGACGAATCCGTCGGCATGGCCCTGCTGACCGTCCTGGAACGCCTCACCCCCGCCGAACGCACCGCCTTCATCCTCCACGACGTCTTCGCGGTCCCCTTCCCGGAGATCGCCGAGGCGGTCGGCCGCACCCCGGAATCCGTACGGCAGCTGGCCTCCCGCGCCCGTAAGCGGGTCCGCGCCGAGGCCCCGCGCCGCACCGTGGACCCGGCGGAACACCGGCGCACCGTCGAGGCGTTCCTGTCCGCCGTGATGGGCGGCGACTTCGAGGCGCTGCTGTCCGTACTCGACCCCGAGGTCGTCTGGCGCTCCGACGGCGGCGGAAGGGTGTCCGCCGCCCGCCGCCCCGTGCTGGGCCGCGACAAGGTCGCCCGTTACGTCCTCGGCATGGTCACTCGCGGCTTCGACCCGTCGACGGTGCGGCTCGGGCTCCGGGACGTCAACGGCGCCACCGGCCTGGTCCTCGTCGACACCGCGGGCGACCGCACGGGCGTCTTCGCCTTCACGGTCCACGACGGTCGGATCACGGAGGTGGACGCCGTCATCAACCCGGACAAGCTCGGCCATCTCGACTTCGATCAGCTGTGAGGGCGTGACGGTGTGCACGTGACGGTGAGCACGTGACCGTGAGGGCAGGGCTGACATGCCATCAACTTCTTGCTGACGGCGTCATTTTGGGCATCCGTGGGAAATCCATCGGGCACCCGATGTCACACCCCACCACCCCACACCGTCCCCCTTCCGGCACACGCAACGGCGCCGCTGCACCCAGCCGCGGCGCCCCGGAATTCTCGTCCCAGGAGGACAGCATGAAGATCGTGGCGAACCGGCGGCCAGGGCAGCGGGTCGTCGTCCTCGGCGGCGGCTACGCGGGCATGATGGCCGCCCTCCGCCTCGCTCCGTACGCGCAGGTCACTCTCGTCGATCCCAGTGATCGGTTCACGGAGAGGGTGCGGGTGCACGAACTGGCCGCCGGTCGCCCCGACGTGAGCCATTCCCGCGCCCGGATGCTGCGCGGCACCGGCGTCGAGCACCTCACCGCCCGCGCCACGTCCCTCGACCCGGATGCCCGCGCCGTCCACACCGACTCCGGCCGCACCCTCCTCTACGACCGCCTCGTCTACGCCCTCGGCAGCCACACCGACCCTCGCGGCGCGGGTGAACGGGGCTTTACCGCCGAGACCGCCACCGCGCTCCACAAGCGCCTGCTGGACACACCAGGCACGCTGGCCGTGGTCGGCGGCGGCCTGACCGGCATCGAAATGGCCGCCGAGATCGCCGAATCCCACCCGCAGTGGGCGGTGCGCCTGCTCACCGGCGGCGAGATCGGCGCCGGCCTCTCCGCCCGCGGCCGCGCTCATGTCCGTACGGTCCTGGACCGCCTGCACGTACAGGTCGAGGAGGGCCGCCATGTTGTCGACGCGGACGCCGTCGACGCCGAAGCCGTGCTGTGGACGGCTGCCATGACCGCCGCCGATGGCCTCGCCAAGGACGCCGGCCTGGACACCGACCCGGCCACCGGCCGCCTCCGCGTCGATGCCGCGCTGCGCTCCGTCAGCCACCCCGACATCTACGCCGCGGGCGACGCGGCCGCCGCCCACGCCCGCCGCGCCGGTGCCCTGCGGATGGCCTGCGCCACCGCCCTGCCCACCGGCGCGCACGCCGCCGCCGCGATCGCCGCCGAGTCGCGCGGCGCCGAGCCCCGCCCGTTGGCGTTCTCGTTCATGGTGCAGTGCGTGAGCCTGGGCCGGCATGACGGGCTCATCCAGTCCGTACGGCCCGACGACTCACCGCGCGAGCGGGTGCTGACGGGCCGTCCGGCTGCCCGGGTCAAGGAACGGGTCTGCCGCTCTGCCGTGGCCTTTCTGCGGCTGGCCGCCCGCCGCCCCGGCGCCGTCCGCCTCGTCCCCTGGATCGGGTGAGAGAGGGGGAGGGGCCGGGCGAGGGGCCGGGGGAGCGGCCTCTGCACTGGCCGCACCTGCCGGGCGTCGGAGGCCTCCTCAGAACGTCCGGTCCGGCTTGCCCTTCCCGTACAGCCAGACGTCGAAGAGTTCCTTCAGGTCCTTGTCCGTCTGCTCCTGGCAGAAGGCGATGAACTCCGCCGAATCGGCGGTGCCGTAGCGGTGCTCGGCCGGCCACTCCTTGAGGATCCGGAAGAACGTTTTGTCGCCGACGGCGTTCCGCAGCTGCTGGAGCACCATGCCGCCGCGGTAGTAGACGGGATCACCGGTCACCTGCGCCGCCTTGCCGGGCCTGCCCGGCGGGTAGGCCCAGAGCTTGTCCTTCTTGCCCTTCTTGTAGAGCGCGTCGAACTGCTGCTGGGGCGTCTTGCCGCCCTCGTGCTCGTCCCACAGCCACTCGGCGTAGGTCGCGAAGCCTTCGTTGAGCCAGGTGTCCTGCCAGGTCTTCGGCGTGACCGAGTCGCCGAACCACTGGTGGGACATCTCGTGCACCACGGTCACGGTGTCCGGCGCGCCGGCGTAGATCGGCTTGGTCTGGCTCTCCAGGGCCTGCCAGTCGATCCGCTCCGGGGTGTTGTCGACGATCGCGCCCGCGGACCGGAAGGGGTACGGGCCGAACAGCCCGCGCTCCCACTTGATGATCTCCGGCAGCCGGTTCAGCACCTTCCTGCTGCCGGCCTCCTCCGCCGGATCCACCGCCTCGTACAGCGGCAGCCCGTCGGCCGTACGGGACTCGGTGAAGCGGAAGTTCCCGATGGTGGCGGTCGTCAGATAGCTGGCCATCGGCAGGCCGTTGTGCCATACGTACGTCGTCCGGCCCTTGGCGGTCTTCTTCGACCGCAACTCCCCGTTGGCGACGGCCGTGTACTTCGCCGGCACGGTGATCGTGAAGTCGTAGGTCGCCTTGTCACTGGGGTGGTTGTTGACCGGGTACCAGGTCATCGCCCCTCCCGGCTCCCCGGCGACGAACGCGCCGTCAGGAGTCTTGACCCATCCCTCGTGCGACTCGTCGGGGTCCGTCATCTCCTGCGGGGTCCCGCGGTAGGTGACGGTGGTACGGAAGGTGGCGCCCTTCTCGAGCCCGGCGCCCGGCGTGACCGTCAGCTTGTGGCCCTTGCGGGAGAAGGCGGCGTCCTCGCCGTCGACCTGCACGCCGGACACCTCCAGTCCCCGCAGATCGAGCTTGAACGACCGCAGATTCTGCTGGGCCTTGGCGGTGATCCGGGCGGTCGCGTCCAGATGCCGCTTCTTGACGTCGTAGTCGAGAGCGAGCCCGTAGTGGGTGACCTGATAACCGCCGTTGCCGAGCGACGGGAAGAGGGGGTCACCGACCCCGCCGGAGCCCGCCGCCCCCTTGGCGGCCCCTCCCGTACAGGAGGACAGCAGCAGGGCGACGGACAGCGCGGCGGTCGCACCGCAGTGACGCAGGGGCCGGCGGGTTGTCACAGCACTCCCAGGGTCGAAGGTCAACAAGTCCCCCGACCCTATGGCCCTTTCCGGCGGAACGCCGGTCCTTTCCTTTAGCGGCCGTTATGGAGCAAAGGGTTCCGTTCCTGGGCGGTCCGGCCGGTCCGGCCTACGTCCTCCGAACGGCATGTGCGCCGCCCGGTGGCCGTCCACCGCCGCCGCTCCCCGCCGCGGCCGGGCGCCGCTGCTCGGCCCAGCTGCCGAGCGCGGCCGCACAGGCATGGTCGAGATGCCGCAGCCCGGACAGATCCAGCTCGATCTCCCGGTCCCGGGGCAGCGCCTCCAACTGGTCGAGCAGCTTCGGCAGCCGCAGGAACGTGGCATGCCCGACGGCCCGTACGCGAACGGGCCGCTGGGACGCGGGAGTCACGCCGGCTTCCTCTGCCGCATCGGCGCCGTCCATCCCCACGATCTCCAGGTGGACGTGCGAGGTCTCCCACGCCGACTTGGCGATCGCCATCAGGAGCCCCAGCAGCACCCCCTCGAACATGTTGGTGGCCACGATCGCCACCGCCGTCGCCGCCAGCACCACCGCCTCGCCCCGGTGCTCCCGCCACAGGGGACGCAGCTCGCGCACCGGGATCAGCTTCCAGCCCGCATGCACCAGGACGCCGGCCAGCGCGGCCACCGGCACCACCCCCAGGGCCGCCGGGAACGCCGCCGCGAACACCAGCAGCCAGACGCCGTGCAGCACCCGCGAGGCCTTGGTCCGTGCGCCCGCCCGCACATTGGCGGCGCTGCGGACGATCACCGCGGTCATCGGGAGCGCCCCGAGCAGCCCGCACACCGCGTTGCCGGCCCCCTGGGCCATCAGCTCCTTGTCGTAGTCCGTCCGCGGCCCGTCGTGCAGCCGGTCCACCGCGGCCGCGCTGAACAGCGATTCCGCCGACGCGATCAGCGCGAACGCCAGCACCGTGCCCAGCGCCCCGATCTCGGCGAGCCGCCCGATGTCGGCAAGACCCGGCGGCTGTACGGCCTCCAGCAGGCCCTCCACCTCGACGCGGGCCACCGGCAGATCCAGTACGAACACGACGGCCGACGCCGGCACCACCGCCACCAGGGCCGCGGGCAGCAGCTCCGCCGCCCGCCGCCAGCGCGGCCAGAGCAGCAGGACGAAAATGGTCGCCGCGCCGACAGCCAGCGCCGCAAGCCCGGTGTCGGACCCGGCCGTCTCGGCCGCAAGCTCCGGCAGGCCGGCCAGATTGGCCGGTCCGTTACCGGGCGCCTTCGCATCCACCAGGGTGTACAGCTGGCTGCCGATCAGCACCAGCCCGATGCCCGCCAGCATCCCCTGCACCACCGCAACGGAGATGGCCCGGAACCACCGCCCGAGCCGCAGCGCCCCCATGACCAGCTGAAGCATCCCGGCGGCCAGCACCAGTGTCCCCAGCGTGCCGAGCCCGTACTCCTGCACGGCCTCGTAGACCAGCACGGTCAGCCCGGCGGCCGGCCCGCTGACCTGCAGACTGCTTCCGGGAAGCAGCCCGGTGAGCAGCCCCCCGACGATCCCGGTGACCAGCCCCAGCTCGGCCGGCACCCCGGAGGCGACGGCCACCCCGACACACAGCGGGACGGCGACGAGAAAGACCACGAGCGACGCGGTGAAGTCGGCCCGCCAGACGGGCAGCATCCGCCGGGACAGCCGCCCGGATATGCGGCCGGATTTCCGCGGGGAATTCGAGAACATCTGCCGGAATTTCTGCATGAGGGTGCCTCCAGCGTGACGAGATGCGGTGGCGCGCGACGCGGCGGCGCGCATGCGGGCGCGCGCGACATGACGCCATGAACGTGACGGCTGGATCCGTCGGAAAATGCGCGGGCCGGGGAAGGCCCTGGGGCAGCTCGGCTCGTGGCTCTCAGCAGCGGAAGACGTGATGGCGGCCCGACAGTTCGCCGGATCTCGACAGGGGGACGGCCTGATGCCCGGTCAGCGGTACGGACACGGGCAGCCCGTCGCCGTCGCGTACGGGGCCGGCGGTCGACAGGGGAGTGGACTGCGGCGCCGCCGCGGACACGGCGGCGGCCGACCGCGCGCCACGGCGCGGCCGGCTGCGGTCGGTGGCGGCTTCCGGATGGTCATGGGATGCGTGCGCCACCGGGGTGGTGGTCGGGGCGCGGGCCCCGTCGGCCTCGGTCCGCGAGACCGCTGCGCCCTGGCCGTACGCCTGCCTGTACACCCCTGCGGCGCCGGCCGGAACGACGAGAACGGCGATCACCATCATCAAAAGGAACCGGCCGAGACCGCGAATCCGACTGTCGGTCATCATCGCCCCTTCCGATTCCGGCGCGTTCCGGCGCGTTTCGGTGTGGCTGGACAGTGCCCTCCATTGTGTCCAAGAGGACACGCTCTGCCGCAACTCGGCATGTAACCGCCCTGTAAACCCGGAACTACCGAATAGGAATGATCAGCTCCGATCAACCCGGCGCCCGCCGGAGCGCGGCCCGGCTCCCCAAGCGCCCCTCGGCACCGGTGGCCGCCCTCAACCGCTTGACGTCCACCCCACCCAGCAGGATTATTCATCGCGTGATGAATTACTCCCGCGCCCCTGCCGACCTGCCCGCCCCCGCCGACCGGCCGGCCTCGGACCCGGCTGTCCACGCCCGCCACCTCACCGTCGCCCGAGGCGGCCGCACTGTCCTCGACGACCTGGCCTTCGCCGTCCCCCGCGGCCAGGTCACCGGCCTCCTCGGCCCCTCCGGCTGCGGCAAATCCACCCTGATGCGGGCCGTCGTCGGCACCCAGGCCAAGGTCACCGGCACCCTCGACGTCCTGGGCCGGCCCGCCGGCCACCCCCGCCTGCGCCCCCGCATCGGCTACGTCACCCAGAATCCGGCTGTATACGACGACCTCACCGTCCGCCAGAACCTCGACTACTTCGCCGCCGTACTGCACCCCGGCCGCGCCGCCCGCCGCGCCACCGTCACCCGCGCCATCGAGGACGTCGACCTCACCCGCCACGCCGACGCCCTGGCCGGCAACCTCTCCGGCGGCCAGCGCAGCCGCGTCTCCCTGGCCGTGGCCCTCCTCGGCACCCCGGAACTCCTCGTCCTGGACGAGCCGACCGTCGGCCTCGACCCCGTCCTCCGCCGCGACCTGTGGACGCTCTTCCACACCCTCGCCACCGACCGCGCGGCCACCCTCCTCGTCTCCTCCCACGTCATGGACGAGGCCGAGCGCTGCCACCGCCTCCTGCTGATGCGTGAGGGCCGGATCCTGGCCGACCAAGCCCCCGACGCCCTCCGCGACCGCACCGGCGCCCCCACCGTCGAGGCCGCCTTCCTCCGACTCGTCGACGAAGCCCGAGCGGCGGCCCAGGGCCCCCAGCCCCCCATCCCCGCCGAGGAGCCCACCCCATGACCACCACCGCCCCCGCCCCGGTGCCCCGCGTCCTCTCGGCGTCCCGGACCCTCGCCACCACTGCCCGGGTCCTCCGCCAGCTGCACCACGACCCCCGCACCCTCGCGTTGCTGCTCATCGTCCCGTGCGCACTGATCACGCTCCTCCGCTACGTCTTCGACGCCCACCCGGCCACGTTCAACAGCATCGGTGCCTCGCTCCTCGGCATCTTCCCGATGATCACGATGTTCCTGGTGACCTCCATCGCGACCCTCCGCGAACGCACCTCGGGCACCCTGGAACGCCTCCTCGCCATGCCCCTGGGCAAGGCCGATCTGATCACCGGCTACGCCCTGGCCTTCGGCCTCCTGGCGATCCTCCAGTCCACCGTGGCCACCGCTCTCTCCGTCTGGGTCCTCGGCCTCGACATCGTCGGCTCCCCCTGGCTGCTCCTGCTCGTCGCCGTCCTGGACGCCCTCCTCGGCACGGCCCTCGGCCTCTTCGTCTCGGCCTTCGCCGCCTCCGAATTCCAGGCCGTCCAGTTCATGCCGGCCGTCCTGATGCCCCAGCTCCTCCTCTGCGGCCTCTTCGCCCCGCGCGACACCATGCATCCGGTCCTGGAAGCCATCTCCCACGTCCTCCCCATGACCTACGCCGTCGACGGCATGACCGAGGTCCTCACCCACCCCGACATCACCACCGCCTTCGTCCGCGACACCGCCACCGTCACGGCCTGCGCCCTCCTGGTCCTCGTCCTGGGCGCGGCCACCCTCCGCCGCCGCACGCCCTGACCACACACCCACGGCGTGGTGGCCGCCCCCAACGGGTCCACCCAGCGAAACGCACCCCCACCCGCACCCCCCACGATGCGAGGATGACCACACAGGCCCCACACCAGCGGAAAGGCAACCCCGCGCGATGACCCAGAAGGTCGCAGTCCTCGGCACCGGAAAAATCGGCGAAGCCCTCCTCAGCGGAATGATCCGCGGCGGCTGGGCCCCCTCCGACCTCCTGGTCACCGCCCGCCGCCAGGAACGCGCCGCCCAACTCCACGACCGCTACGGCGTAGCGGCGGTCAGCAACGCCGAGGCCGCCAAGTCCGCCGACACCCTGATCCTCACGGTCAAACCCCAGGACATGGGCACCCTCCTCGAGGAACTGGCCCCGCACGTCCCCGCCGACCGCCTGGTCATCAGCGGCGCCGCAGGCATTCCGACCTCGTACTTCGAGGAACGCCTCGCCACCCACACTCCGGTCGTCCGCGTCATGACGAACACCCCGGCCCTCGTCGACGAGGCCATGTCCGTCATCTCCGCCGGCAGCCACGCCACCGCCGCCCACCTCACCCTCGCCGAGGAGATCTTCTCCACCGTCGGCAAGACCCTCCGCGTCCCCGAGACCCAGCAGGACGCCGCCACGGCCCTCTCCGGCTCCGGCCCGGCCTACTTCTACTTCCTCGTCGAGGCGATGACCGACGCCGGCATCCTCCTCGGCCTCCCGCGCGACAAGGCCCACGACCTGATCGTCCAGGCCGCCATCGGCGCCGCCGTGATGCTCCGCGACAGCGGCGAACACCCCGTCACACTCCGCGAGAACGTCACATCCCCGGCCGGCACCACCATCAACGCCATCCGCGAACTCGAAAACCACGGCGTCCGCGCCGCGATGATCTCCGCCCTGGAAGCCGCCCGGGACCGCAGCCGCGAACTGGCCTCCGGTAAAGGCTGACCCCGGCACCCGCGCCGAGCGAACAGCCCCACGACGGGGTGGCCGTCCCCCAGGGAGACGGCCACCCCGCCACGGCCGGCCGCTACGCCAACAGCCCCACAGCCCGATACGCCGCATCCACCCGAGGCCGAGCCAGCCCCCGAGCCCGCTCGGCCCCATCCCGCAACACACCATCGACATACGCCGGATCCGCAGCCAGCGCAGCATGCCGCTCCCGCACCGGCCGCAACACCTCCACCACCGCGTCCGCCGCGTCCTTCTTCAAGGTCCCGTACGAGCCGTACGCACCGGCCAGCTTCTCCGGGTCCCCACCCGTACAGGCCGCCAGCACATTCAGCAGATTCGCCACCCCCGGCCGCTCATCCGGCTCGTACGCCACATCACTCCCCCCATCCGTCACAGCCCGCATCACCTTCTTCCGCACCACTTCGGCCTCATCCAGCACATAAACCACCCCCGTCTTCCGTCCCTGCCCCGACTTCCCCATCTTTGACGTCGGCTCCTGCAGATCCATCACCCGCGCCGCCACCTTCGGATGCGTCGCCCTGGGCACCACAAACGTCGGCCCGTACCGCTGGTTGAACCGCTCCGCCAGATCCCGCGTCAGCTCGACGTGCTGCGCCTGGTCCGCCCCGACCGGCACCTCCTGCGTCCCGTACGCCAGGATGTCCGCCGCCATCAACGCCGGATACGTCAGCAACGACACCCGCACGCTCTCGCCCCGAAGCGCCGCCGCCGCGGCCTTCTCCTTGTACTGGATCATCCGCCGCATCTCGCCATCGGCGGCCGTGCACTCCATCAGATACGACAGCCGCGCATGCTCATCCACATGGCTCTGCACAAACACCGTGCACCGCTCCGGATCCAGCCCCATCGCCAGCATCAACGTCGCCGCCTGCCGACTCAGCCGCCGCACCCGTGCCGGATCGTGCTCCACGGTCAACGCATGCATGTCCACCACACAGAACAACGCCTCGGCCCGGTGCTGATCCACCTCGGCCCACCGCCGCATCGCCCCCAGGTAGTTCCCCAGCGTCAGATGCCCCGTTGGCTGCACCCCACTGAAGATCCGAGGCCCGGCAGCACCGCTCGCCCGCGTACCCAACATCCATCTCTCCCCTACGTCGTCTACTTCGCCGATACGTCACGGGGCCGCCGACCTCAGCGGCCGGCTACGAGATGGAGATACGCGAACGGCCGCCGAAGCGGCGGCCGTGGTCATGCATGCGCAGGTGGTCGGCCGCCGTCAGGCGGGCCACCACTGCTGTACGAGCGCATGCGCAGTCATGGGCCCCAAAGTACCGGCACACCCCCCACTCCGCACGGGTTTGAAGCACCCCACCCCCTCGTGTAGTGTTCTCCGAGTTGCCCCGGAGCCGACAGGCCCCGGGCGACCATCCCGCCGCTTCGCGGCACACCACTACTGCACGGCCCCTCACCGGGAACGATTTCGGCATGCCGAAATTCGGACCGGGACTCGATTATGAGT